>JAGQXH010000525.1 GCA_020436695.1 Lewinella sp.
TGTTGCTGTTGTTCGGCATGCTGCCCCAGTAAAGTCGGCAGAAAAGAGATCCCATCGGTCTGCGGTGGGACGGCCACTCCGGTCAGTTCACAAAAAGTCGGTAATACATCCCAGAAGGCAGAGATGTGATCGGTCTGGGAGTCCGCCTCGATCCTTCCCGGCCAACGGGCAATGGTCGGCATCCGGATGCCCCCTTCGTATAGGTCTCTTTTGGTACCTCGCAGTGGACCGTTACTGTCGAAGAAGTCAGCTTTGTGCCCTCCTTCCTGATGAGGACCATTGTCGCTGGTAAAGATGATCAGGGTGTCTTCATCCAGACCCAGTTCTTTTACCCTGGAGCTGATCCGGCCTACCGTACCGTCGATCAGGTCGATCATAGCGGCAAATCCTTTTTCCGGATCGGGCCAGTCTTTTTCGGCGTACGGCTCGTAGCTGGGTACTTCCATGCCATTCCCCAGAAAATAACCGGCTTCGTTATTCGCGTGAGGAATGTTCAGGGCCAGGTATAGAAAAAAAGTGGTATCCCGGTTGGTTTCAATAAATCTTAGTGCATCTTGTTCGAACAGGGGATGGGTGTGTTGTGCTCTTTCTTTGGCTACGCCGGTACCTTCCGGCATTCCGTTCGGATGGTATTTCTCGTAGGGATAAGTCCGGTCGGTCACATTGCCTGGAATGGGCTGTCGTTGTCCATTACGGTACAGGAATTCGGGATAAAAGTTATGGGCATGCCACATATTGATGTAGCCGAATGCCTGATCAAAACCATTCATCAGGGGATCGTCCGGAGGGGGAGGATGACCTACTCCCCATTTGCCCGCCATCCCGGTAACATAACCTGCACGCTTCAATACTTCAGGGATGGTCACTTCAGCGACCTGGAGTAACTGCCCACTGGGTTGATTTCCCCGCACGGAAGTATGGCCGGTATGTTTACCGGTGAGTAAGGATGCCCGGGATGGACCGCAGACGGTAGAGCCGGCATAGTGACGGGTAAAACGCATACCTTCAGCCGCAAGGTGATCGATGTTGGGCGTTTTCAGGGTCTGCTGGCCGAAGCAGCTCAGGTCGCCATAGCCCATATCATCCACCAGAATATAAATGATGTTAGGGAGCCGGACTTCGGCCGGAGGCATCTGATCCTCGGATTTAACGCCGGCCTGGTTGCAGGAACCTATGGGCCAGCAAAGAAGTAGCAATAGTAGGTGCGAAACATTACGCCGGTACATATTCTTAGTTGGTTTTCTTAAGGCTAAAGCTAAATCCGGCGGTTACTTCACCATTGCTCATTTATCTTTTTAAGTTGCTTTATCGTTCAAACCCACACTTTCATTCGTGCAAATCTTGGATAGTCTGTTCATAAATGTGTTCCTGCCATTCGAGATTGCGCAGATAATCTCTTCCGTTCGTTTCAAAGGCCTGCCCTTGTGTAAAGGCTTTGACGAAAGCACGCTGGGTATGGAAAACACAGTCTCCGGCAAAATTCCGGTCCTCATGGAAATAGGCGATAGGGCTTTCCTGCTTTCCCAGTGGCTGGAGGGTAAGACGACCATCCTGATACATACGAATGCTGCCTCGGTCGCCTTCCACCAACATTTCACCGAAAGTATAGCGAGGGTTGCCGTCTGTAGGCTCATTGTAGCGGTTGGCATCCCAGACGCCCAGCGCCCCACTTTCGAAATCAAAGAGCAAAAGCGCCTTATCCTCCCCGGCAATATGGGGATTCAGACGATGGAGCCGGGCCGTTATCGCACTTATCTCTCCGGCCAGATAGCGGAAAACGTCAATGAAATGGACACCGGTTTCGTAGATCAACAAACGCGGCATGCTGCGGAAGTAGGGTTGTCGGTTCATATAAGCATCTGTAGGCCAGCCGTCACCCGTTCGCATTCGAAAGTACAATTGATGGAGACGGTCACCAATATCGCCATCCCGGATCGACTGTTTGATCCGACGATACCAGGGCTGGAAGCGAAAGTTTTCGTGTATCATAAAGCGAATACCGGCCGCTTCGGTCAGACGGACGATCTCCCGGGCTTCGGTCAGCGTAGGAGCCAGAGGTTTCTGGCAAATGATGTGAATGCCCCGTTGAGCGGCCAGCCGGCAGAGCGGAAGATGGGTTGCCGGTGGAGTAATAATGTCGATCACATCGGGCCGGTGCCGATCCAACATGGTGACTACATCATCGTATACGGCCGGAACTTCATGGCGATACGCCAGGCTCCAGGCTTTTTCCGAGTCGAGATCACAGAGGGCTACCAATTCCACTTCGGGGATGCGCTGCCAGGCCTCTACGTGAAAAGGTGCGAAATAGCCGGCTCCGATACAGGCAATTTTGATCATAGGCCGTTTAGAAGATTTGATAGTGTATAGCTTCGAAAGATCGCTCAATACTCCAATCCGCGATCGGCACGTACTCGCCACCACATCCATATCGCCACCACATTCAATGCAGCCGCCATATAGAAAAAATAATCGGTGGAACCCATCCATGCAGTGAGATATGGAAAAGCCAGTGCGGTCAGGAAAGATCCGATATTCCCGGCCATGTTCATAGTGCCGGATACCGCTCCTGCCTGTTCCTTGCCAATGTCGACGCATAATGCCCAGGATGGCGGTAGGGTCATGTCTGCCCCCAAAATGGCAATACTGATCATCAGTACAGCTCCGAATGGACCGGACATGAATATGCTGCCGATCAGTCCTCCGGCGGCCAGTGCAAAACCCAGCACAGCAGGCTGGATGCGAGACGCATTCCATTTGCCTTTTCGGTATACGCTATCTACTCTGATGCCGCCCAACCAGTTACCGGCCGCTCCGGCGATGAAGGGTGCTACGCTGTACCAACCGGCTTCCATAGAAGCCAGGTCGTAAGTCTCCTTGATGTAAGGAAAGAGCCAGGTGAGTGCAAAGAAAAAAGTGAAGTTGCTGGCAAAGTACTGAACCACGGCAGACTGCATATTCTTCGATCTGTAGAGCTTTTTCCAATGGAGAGAAGCTGAGCTATCCTTGCCAAATGACTGTTGTCGGTTCGCCAGGATATAAGATCGTTCGCGTTCCGGGAGCTTTATTATCTCTTCTGGGGTATCCCGGAAAAAATGCCACCAAATAGCAGCCCAAATGATCCCGATCAACCCAAGAGAATAAAAGGTAAACCGCCAGGAATAGGTCTCGATCATCCACGCCACCATAGGTAGTGCAAAGGCCGCCCCCAGTCGGGAACCCGAAAAATTGATACCGGTTACCGTACCTCTTTCCCGTAAGGGGAACCAGGAGAAGATTGCCCGTGACATGCCGGGGAAAGCTCCGGCTTCTCCCGCACCGAACAAAAAGCGGATGGTTAGAAGTGAAAACAAATTCCAGGCTAATCCCGTCAGCGCAGTCAGTGCCGACCAGATGCTAACAATACCGGACAATACCCGCCTCGGGCCGTAGCGATCGGAAAGTGCACCACTGGGTATCTGGAATAAGGCATAACCCAGGGCAAAGGCAGAGAGGACCCAGCCCATGGCTTTATCACTGAGGTTGAGCGCTGTGGCAATGGGCTCCTTGGCTACTGAAATACAGATCCGATCAATGTATAAAAGCAGCGCCAGCAAAAACATGCCGATAGCTACCAGGTACCTTCCTTTCATATGGGCAGTTTTTTATGCCAGTGCTTTTATTACCTGGGTAATAGCGTCGGCTTCTCCTACATTTCCCGGAAAAACGATATAAGACAGACCGGGGAACCTGCTTTCGGTACCACAACTCCAGACCGGTACCCCGGGAAGGATCTGCCCCCGGACTATCGCTCGTTTTACTCCCAGCGATCTGGTTGCGATCTCGCTGGAAGTGATCCCCCCTTTGGCGATCAGGTATTTGGGCCGGAAAGCCAGCCGGCTGACAATCGTGGTAATAAAGCCGGATATTTTGGTGCCGATGGCTAGGTTTTCTTCGGCGGTATTGGCAGCGATCAGATCGCGGCTGGTGTAGAACACAACGTCCCGGCCCGAACGGATCAATTGATTGATCTGTTCACAGTAATTCACCAAAAGTGTATCGGCTCCTGCTCCGGCGTTCAAAAGATAGGAAATATCTAGTTCGATGGTAGTGAGGTCCGTATGCTGCTGCAGGTGCTCCAATTGGCGGGTAGTGGTCGGCACATAAGATCCAATGACGGACAGACCGCCGTATTGACGCTCCTCGACAAGCTCATCAGGTTGCAACAAGGGCTTAGTGGGCATAGCCGCCAATACCGCTACAAATGAAGCGGCTGTACGACAGACCGGCTGAATATCAGATCGAAGAAGGGCCAGTGCAAATACCTGAAGGTCGTGATATCCGGCAGCATTGACCACACAGGTAGTACCTGGCTCACAGGCGTTGAGTTTTTGGGTGAGGAATTCGATACCATCGGTGCGCAACTCATCGATGGAAAAGGAGATCACTTCATTAGCAGATATCGCACCGGCGGTCTTTTGCTCCACCCAGTAGCGAAGGTCGGATTGGGTATAACCAAACACCCGATCTTGGGCGTAGGCCGTTTGTGCGGCGGGTATCAGATGACCGTTCTGACGGACGTAATGCACATTGTTGATCGTATAGCGACCTCCTTCAAAAAAGGCCGGGATGAGAATATTGACGGAGTGCGTATAACCGAGACCCACTTCAAGGGCTTCTACTTCTGAAGGATAATGCCCACGGAGGGTACTGTCGCTTCGACTGATGACCATGCAACGTTTTCCTAATGACTGATTAGCCTCTGAAATATTGTTGCCGATGAATAAAGCCAGGCGATCGGCTTCTTCTTTTTGTAAACTGCGGGAATTAGTCAGTATGTAGAAAAGTGGTGATCCCGCCTGTAGTTCTTCCCGGATACTGTCGACCGACCAGGTGGTAAGCACGGGAATGTCATACACAGTCTGGGTGCCCGTGGGGTCATCATCGAGTACAATGATCACATCTGCTTTTTTTCGGGCAGCCTTGCGGATCGCTTTCCGGAGGTCAATCTCCTGTACCTTGGGCAATTGTGCAAAGGCAGTTTCAACTGCAATACTTTTCAGATTCATATTATAGTCATTTCAGAACGGTTGAATCAATGGTATTATCCGCTTACCGGAATTTTGCTTTCCAGGGCAATTACTCTGGCTGGTGCGCCGTCCCCACCACTTATTTTCAGTGGTAGAGCGATCAGCAAGACTTTAGGCTGCACGATGGCTGCTAAATTGGTCAGTCCTTCAACGATGATCACCTTACCGGCAAACAGCAGACGATGTATACGGGTTACTTCATCCTGATTGTTGACATCAGCAACGGAAGGTGGCTCAACGCCCAACATCCGGATGCCTGTATCTACACACCATTGAGCCAATTCGGGGCTGACGCGCGGTAAGCGATTTCGAAATAGATCAGGATCAGAGACAAACCGGCTCCAACCGGTACGAAGCAGTAAGCTATCTCCGGCTACAGCCCGCTCACGAATCTCACCCAGATCCTCCGGCCTGATCAGCGCGGCCGGTTCTATCGGCTCCAGCTGAGCTATCCAGGCCGGACCCATGAGCTGGACCGGTGTGAATGCATCGATGGTGCCTTCCATTCCGAAATGAAGTGGCGCATCCATATGCGTACCCGCATGAGCGTAAATACTTAGTGTTTTCGCATTCCAGCCGTCGGTTTCCAGCTTCCGTGCCTCCTTTGCAGCATAGCCGGCAATGCCTTCATCGTAGGTGAGGGTCAGATCGATAACATTGTATGCTGTAAGATCCGGGATCATGCTTGTCCAATTATCTCATCGATCAGGATGCGGACTGCTTCCTGTGTGGAAGTATTGCCTCCCAGATCTCTGGTGAGTATCCTGCTACCTACCGTATTTTCAATAGCGGAAATAATATCGGCGGCGGCAGCTACTTCTCCAAGATGTTCCAGTAACAATGCCCCGGACCAGATCTGCCCGATCGGATTCGCGATTCCTTTTCCGGCAATATCCGGCGCCGAACCGTGAATAGGCTCGAACATACTCGGGAACTCCTTCTCCGGATTGATATTCCCGCTGGGCCCCAGACCCAGACTGCCCATGGTCGCTCCACCCAGATCACTGAGAATATCTCCGATCATATTGGTGGTCAGGATCACGTCAAAGCGTTCGGGCTGTAGTACAAAACTGGCCGCGGCCGCGTCCAC
>JAGQXH010000526.1 GCA_020436695.1 Lewinella sp.
TCTTCCTTTTTGGTCTCCATCAATCACATTGTATTACTCTTTGTATCAGTGGTTCTTTTTTCCATCCTGCTAAGAGTGAGAGAAAGACTTTACGATACCGAGAAAGCCAAAACAAGGGTGGAGCTGATCACTCTTAGAGATCAGATCAATCCCCACTTCCTGTTCAATGTGCTCAACAACATCTATTCGCAGGCCATTCAGGATGATTCGGAAAAGACCGCATCTAGTATCGTCAAACTATCCAAAATGATGCGTTATGTAGTGCATCAGGCGCGGGATGAGTACGTGCCCCTGGCGAAAGAACTGGAATATCTCGACAATTACATTGACCTCCAGCGGGAAAGACTGGATCGAAGCGTTGAAGTGAGTTATCTGAAAGAACTGGATGACCCTATTGATCTCAGGATCGCCCCCCTGTTGCTCATACCGTTTGTAGAAAATGCCTTTAAACATGGGATCAGTACCGACGAAGCATCCTCGATCGTCATTGAGATCACCCTTAAAGGCCGATTATTTTCCATGCTGATCCGTAACAGAAAAGTGACGGGTAAGCTGGCACCACACGAAGTAAGCGGGAGAGGCATTGAGGCCACTAAAGAAAGGCTCCTTTTTTTGTATCCCGATAAACATCAGTTAATTTTGGAAAGTCTACCTGATCAATTCGTGGTAAACCTTCAAATTCAACTGGATGCTAAAAGCGATAGCGATCGATGACGAACCACCTGCTTTGAACCTGTTACAAAGATTCTGTGACCGATCAAACCGGATAGATCTCCTGGCAACATTTACCAGTGCAAAAGCTGCCGGTAATTGGTTATCCGGACAGGAAGCGGATCTCCTTTTTCTAGACATCAATATGCCCACCCATAACGGCCTGGATTTTTACAGGAGTTTAGATGACCGGATCATGGTGATCTTCACCACTGCCCACGAAGAATATGCCGTAGAAGGCTTTAATCTCAGCGCCACGGATTATCTGGTAAAACCTTTTACCTACGAGCGCTTTTTGCAGGCAGTGGAAAAAGCGCATGATTATTATTTGTTCCAGCTCAAAAGATCTAGCCATACCATTCAGATTAAATCCGAATACAGTAAGGTGAATGTCAACACTACCAATATACTGTTTATTGAAGCTTATTCTGATTATCTAAAGATCCATCTGGCATCTCAAAAAACGCTGATCACCCGCATGACCATGAGCAGCATTTTGGAGCTGTTGCCGCAGGATTTTATTCGTACCCACCGATCCTATATAATCTCGATCAAAAAGATCCAAAAGATCAAAGGGAAACTAATCTTTATCGATGGTAAAAAGATCCCGATAGGACGGACTTATTTAGAAAGCGTGCTACGGGAAATTTCTTCCGACTAGTTTTTTTATTGGCTAAAGTTTAGTTCTTCGATATTCAAAGAGTGATTGAAAAAATATATCAACTTGAAAAACAATCACTTAAACATTAATTTCAATCAATTTATTTTTTTTGGCATGCTTTTGGCATAGGAGTATAGTAACAGTCAAAAACAAATTTAACTACACCAAATCAAAATTTTACTCCTATGATCACTGTAATGAAACACGTGAAAACTACCCTCCTCCTCCTTGCTTTTTTTGCCGCAAACAGCCTTTGGGCACAGCAAGCCGGCGATGAAGTCTATTGTGCCTATAATGGCTTCGAGATGACGAACCTGGATATCCCGCTGACGGAAATTTTCCAGGCAGGCCCCGGTAAGGACGGCATCCCTTCCTTGGAAATCCCGCGTTTTGTCAACGTCGACAGGTCGGAATTTTTGAAAGACAATGACCTGGTCATCGGTGTTATGCACAACGGGGTTGCCAAAGCCTATCCGATCCGGATCATGAACTATCACGAAGTGATCAATGATCAGTATGGAGACGAATCGCTGGTTGTAACCTATAGCCCGCTGACGGCTACCGCTGCTGCTTTTTCCGCCGACATTGACGGCAAGGCCCACACGTTCGGCGTATCCGGCTTGTTGTACAACAATAACCTGCTGATCTACGATTGGGAAACCGAGTCGCTGTGGAGCCAGATGAAAGGCCAGGCAGTAACCGGTCAGGTATCCGGCAAACCACTGCAAAATGTAGTGACTAATACTTCTACCTGGGCCGCATGGAAGGCCAAGTACCCGGACACCAAAGTGCTGTCACCACGCACGGGTTATAAGCGCAACTACGAGATCGATCCATATGCCATGTTTGGCCCGGAAAGCCGCCGGCTGATGTTCCCGGTAGCCCGTCGTAACAAAAAGCTGCCGCTTAAAGAGCAGGTAGTAGGGCTGAACTATGAAGGCGTTGCCCGGGCTTATCCACTGGCTTTGCTGAAAAATACCGCCAATAAGCCTTTACAGGACAACTTGAACGGTTTGCACATCACCATTCAGTACGACGCCGTGGCTAAATCAGTAACCGTGAAAGATGATGCCGGACACGAGCTTCCGGCCATGACCAGCTACTGGTACGCCTGGTCCAGCATTTTCCCGGATACCGATATTCATGGATTCCTTCCGCAGGATTATAATCTGGCTATGCAATTTCTTACCGGAGGTAAGTAGATTTATACCATAAAATGCTTTGGGTGTTGGGTATTGGGTTGGGTCCCAATACCCCATTCTTTTTTCTTCCCATACCGGTTAGCCTCCGAATCTGTTTTTGTCGATTGGCAGTTGTCAAAAGCGCTAATAATCCTTACCTTTAGCCGTCCTATTAAATCAAGCAACCCTAAGGCAACAATTTTCTACCATTCCGTCCGTATTGCAATGAACTACTCTCCTATTGGTCGCTCGTATACCTTTAGTCCTGCAGGAGATGCATGATGCATCTCCCAACGGTCGAATTGCTACACCCAACTGTTAAATTCCGAAGGAGTAACCTATGATTACCTTACAGCGTCAGACCCGCCACTTCCTTACTCTGCTATGCTTTTGCCTTCCGCTAGGGTTATATGCACAGCAGCCAACCATTCAGGATTGCCTTGGTGCCATTCCGGTTTGTCAGTCCATTTACAAAGAAGATCTTTCGCCGACCGGCGACGGAAATTATCACAATGAGATCAATACCGATATCAGTTGTACCGCCGGGGAGCTTAATTCGATCTGGTATCTGTTTACCGTGCAGGAGAACGGAGAACTCGGCTTTCTGATCACACCGAATGATATCAATGATGATTATGACTGGACCCTGTTCAATATTACTAACGCCAGTTGTGAGGACATCCGCAATGATCAAAGCCTGATGGTGAGCTGTAATGCGGCCGGCGGTGGAAGTTGCAATGGCCTAACCGGCGCTACCGGCGATTCGCAGTGGAATATCCAGGGCAGCAATTGCAATAACTCCCCTGATATCAACTGGGGCAATTCCGCTTTCAACGACCGCATCCCCATGCGGGCCGGCAATACCTATGTACTTATGGTATCCAACTGGTCGGGCTCCAAGAACGGCTATACCATCGACTTCAGCGGTTCCACCGGTTTGGGTATCATTGATGAGAACCGCCCGGAAATTGCCCGGGTGAGTGTACCGGATGAATGCGGTGAAAATTTTCTGGAAGTTACATTTTCCGAAAATATTGATTGCAGTACCATTACCAATTTCAATTTCAGCCTCGAAGGTCCAGGAGGTCCTTATAACCTGGGGATCGAAGGCGGTGTATGTGCCGAGGGCGGAAATTACGATAAAAACTACCGGCTGTTGATCTCACCGCCCATCAGTGAATTGGGCGATTTTACTTTTTCACTGGTAACCAATGAAACAGATCAGGTGCTGGATGTATGCGGCAATCCGTCCTTACCTTTCAGCATGGACTTCACCATTGGTCATGCCCTGAGTATTGGTCTGGATCTGGGACAGGATACAGCCCTGCTCTGTGTGGGGCAGGATCTACTGCTGGATGCCACCAATATGCTGGCCACCTATCGTTGGCAGGACGGCAGCACCAGCCCTACCTACAGCGTTACTCAGAACGGTCTGTATGCAGTCACCGTCGAAAATGACTGCGGCGTGCTGACGGACGAAGTGGAAGTAGTCTTTCTGCAACAGCCTCCCGTCATCGAACTTGGAACCGACCAGATCCTCTGCCCGGATGAGGTGACGGTACTGGATGCTGCGAGTCCTTTCGCCAGCCATCTCTGGCAGGATGGAAGTACCGTTTCCAGCTATACCGTGAGTAGCGAGAATACCTATGCTGTAACGGTAACAAACGCCTGTGGTACCACTACTGACGCGGTCAATATCGACTATGTAGAAGCCGTGCAACTCGACCTGGGGCCGGATCAGGTACGCTGTCAGGGAGATATATTGCGATTTAATGTTACCAATGCGGATGTGGAGAGTTACCAGTGGCAGGATGGCAGCGATCAACCGATCTATGAGATCACGGAGGACGGGACCTATTCGGTTACCATTACTACATTGTGTGAAGTGGTGAGCGATACTATTTCCGTTACTTTCATCCAGCCGCCTACACTTGATCTGGGAGCGGATACCAGTATCTGTATTATTGACCATCTTACACTGGATGCAAGTATACCGGGCTCGACCTATCAATGGCACAACGGCTCCACCGAGCCAACTATCCCGGTTACCACCAGTGCCACATATGCAGTAACGGTAACAACGGCCTGTAATGTACTGACCGATGCGGTATCCATCATTGTGATCGATTCGATCACCACGGAGTTGGGAAGAGATACTTTTTATTGCCCTGCCACCCCCATGCGACTGGATGCTTCAGCCGGCACCCTGGCAGAATACCAATGGTCGAACGGAGCTACGGGTCCAATGCTGGCCGTGGAAGCCCCGGGTCACTACCAGGTCACGGTAACCAACCAGTGCCAGACCGTGGAAGACGAGATCATGATCGCAGAATGTGAGGTGTGTACTTTTTATTTACCAAATGCATTTTCTCCCAACGGCGACGGCATGAATGATGTTTTCCGCACCTTTCCCAATTGTGAAGTACTGGAATTTGAGCTGAAAGTTTATGACCGCTGGGGAACGCAGCTATACAGCGGCACAGATCCAACGACCGGCTGGGACGGACAGTTCCGTGGCCTCGAAATGGATATGGGAGTTTACGCCTGGGTGTTGAAATACACCATTTCGGAAAATGGAGCGCCACGTTCCGGGGTGTTGACGGGAGATGTGGCTATACTGCGCTAATTCTAGCTATTTCCCTATCCAGATCGATCTGTTTTATTGGCAGCATCGGGACTCTATCATTTAAGTGAACGCCATTCTTAGGTTCCATTTACCGGCCATGATCAGCAAGTTAATCATGATGCTACTGACTCTGACTTAAATTGCTCTTCGATCACCTGAAAGCGATACCGAAAAATGCTTTCGATCTTCTTATCTACAAATACGGCATCAGCTATATTCCCAATGATGCCGTATGGAACCTTATAATGCAGGATATCTTTCATCAGTGTTCCTCCCCGAACGGCTTCGAAATGATGCTGGTGGTGCCAAAGCGCATAAGGACCAAATCGCTGCTCGTCGATGAAATAAACATGAGCACGCACGTGAGTGATCTCCGTAACCCAGTTCATAGGGATATTGAGAATCGGACGGATGTTGTACCGGATGACCATACCCTCATACATGGGGGTATCCGCCACATCCGACAGGATCTCGAATGACATATCTTCCGGGGTAATATCGTTCAGGTTTTCCGGACGGGAAAAAAAATGCCATACCTGTTCCAGGTCTTGTGGGATGAATTGTTCCCAACGTTTTTCTTTGACTTTCATCCTTCTTGATTTAATCCCACATCTAACAAGAAATACCAGCGAATGTTGAAAAAATAATCAGGAACCTGACCGGGTAAAGTTGACTGCAATCCCCATTAAACGTTGAGGGTCAAAATATAAGTTAAATTTAAATTTAAAAATTACCGGACAGAATCTAGGATTCTCTTTAGAGAAAATATTATATTTGCCTTATTAATGCCTGAAAAGGCTTTAATAGTGTTTTAGAAATTATAATTCCCAAATCCCTTAAACCGTTATCCCATGACTAATTCAACACAACCCACCATTCGTGTACCTATTGGTCACGTATCCTATCTTCCATTCCTTTACTGTCATTATCAACATTCATTCATTTAACTTTTCCGTAGATAA
>JAGQXH010000527.1 GCA_020436695.1 Lewinella sp.
AGACACTAAAACTTTACCGAGGCTCATGATTGGTTCGATAGTTGAAATCCAGGTAAGGTAGGACTGAGACTTGCTTATCAGGAAATAGTTCTTTCCCGGCCTTGTGTTGAAATCCAGGTAAGGTAGGACTGAGACGGTATGGAGCTGAGGTGCAAGCAGCTCTAAGCGAGGTTGAAATCCAGGTAAGGTAGGACTGAGACTTTTATCCACTGAAGAATGGATGATTTCACCTCTTGTTGAAATCCAGGTAAGGTAGGACTGAGACCATAATCCAACGCGGGAAGGATTTCCCCTTCATCCGTTGAAATCCAGGTAAGGTAGGACTGAGACTGCAAAGACGGGTTAAACCCGGTGTTCAATTGCCCGGTTGAAATCCAGGTAAGGTAGGACTGAGACTCATTTCTGTTGCCCTTTTCAATTGTCTGTAGAGTTGTTGAAATCCAGGTAAGGTAGGACGGAGACGGGTCATACATCCAGGCGAAAAAGTCTACTGATTCGGTTGAAATCCACAGCCGATTTTCTGCACTCCCATCATTTGAGGTGGGCGAGCCCTGGTTCTCCCCCGTGGGGAGTCAGAGGGGCTAGCGCCGGCAAATTTTATCAAAAGATGGAAAAAGCTAATGCATCCAATCATTATCACTACCATCCAAGTTTCCAAGCCTCCAAAAAATCCCTATTTTTAAACATTCCCAACACCTAAAACAATACCATGAGAGCCTACCATTACAGTCTGCTGCTGTGTCTGTTTGCCCTGCCGCTTTTTTCCCAAAATGACAAAGACTATGCCGAAGCCTTCCAACTCATTGAAGTATGGCTGGACGCTCAGAAAGATTACGAAAAGCTGCCCGGCCTGACGGCGCTGATCGTCAAAGATCAGGAAGTGCTGTGGTCTGGAGGATTTGGGGTTGCCAATGAGCAGAATGGAACAGGTGCGACACCTTCCACTTTGTTCAGCATCTGTTCTATCTCCAAGTTATTTACCTCTGTGGCCATCATGAAACTGTACGATGAAGGCAAGCTCAGATTGGACGACACCGTAGACGAACTGCTGCCCTGGTATAATCTGGCCCAGAAATATCCGGATAGCGGCCCGATCACCATCCGTTCGCTGATGACCCATTCTTCCGGCCTGCCCCGGGAATCCAATCATCCCTATTGGACCGGGCCGGACTTTCCCTTTCCCACCGAAGAAGCCGTAAAAGAGGGCCTGAAGGAACAGGAAACGCTTTATCCGGCTTCCCACTATTTTCAGTACAGTAATCTGGGACTGACCTTGCTGGGAGAGATCGTGGCTCAGGTCTCCGGCCGGCCCTATGAGGAGTATGTCATGGAAAATATTCTGGGGCCACTTGGTCTGGAAAATACCCGGACCTTTCTGCCGGAAGACGAATACGGACATCAACTTGCCATCGGCTACAGTGCGTTAGACCGGAAAGGCGAAAGAAGCCCGGTGGCTTTCTTCCAGGCGAAGGGCATTACGCCGGCCGCCGGCTACTCTTCCAGCGTGGAAGATCTGGGTAAGTTCGCCTCCTGGCAGTTCCGCCTGTTGAACAGTAAAGAACCGGAGGTCCTGAAACCGGCTACGCTGGATTATATGCAACGGGTTCAATGGACCGACCCCGATTGGTCGACCACCTGGGGCTTAGGTTTTGCCGTTTGGAAAGGATCTAATAACAGCCGTATAGTTGGGCATGGCGGTTCCTGCCCGGGCTATCGCAGCAGTTTGAGTATGGAACCGGACAATAAGATGGGATATGTGGCCATGATCAATGCCGGTAGCACCAATCCGGGAAAGTACATTGAAGGAATGAAGCAGATACTCGACAAAGTAAAACCGAAAAAAGAAAGTGATGGCGCTGATAAGGCCGAGCTTGACCTCACCGCTTATACCGGGTATTACAGCGTCCAGCCCTGGGCCAGCGAAGAATACATAGGTGTCTGGCAGGGAGGCCTGGTTATGCTCGGTTTACCCGCAGATGAGCCCGGAAAAGCGATGGCGTTTTACAAACATGTCAAAGGGGATACCTTCCAGCGTATCCGGGAAGGCCGGGATATGAGTGAGACCATTACCTTTGAACGAGATGCGGCCGGCAAAGTCTATCGTTACAATTCGCACGGTAATTATGTCCACCGGATGGATAGATAAGGGATTTGATCCTATGATCTTGACACTTTTCCGATACTCCTTCTACAGGACAGGCTGTGTGCTGGACAAGTCGTCAGTCATCCAGTCGTCGGTCAATAGTCGTAAGTCGATAGTCATCAGTCATCGTGGTAAGTGCTTAAAATTAACGCTAAAAAGCGAAATAATCAGAGGCGAAGCGCTCTCCTCCCTGTAATCCCGGCCAATTCTTTTCATCTCACCACTGACTTGATTGACTTACGACTGGTGACTAACAACTAGAGTTATTCAGGATGATAAACCCGCTCCGCATTTTTCAGGATAGTATCCCGGTCCAAAGTCATAGGTTTGAGCTGTTGTTGGGTGAACAGCGGCATCTGGTCCGTATAATGAGCGCTTTTTGCTTTGGCCGAAGCACCGAAGGCATTCACACTTTCGATCTCTGCACCTGCTTCGGAAAAACGCACCATTTGGATATAGGAATCGCCGGCAACGGGTCGTAGATGCCCGTCCTTTTGCGGACGACTATAGATGGCCGCCAGCACATCCGGGCCGCCCGGCATGGGCAGATCGACCATTCCCCGGGTGTGGCGTTGCAACTGAGCCAGCGGAACGATCGTATTTCCAAAATGCTCTTTTAAGTAGTCCTGTGCAAAAGTCAGCGCTTCCACCAGCTTTACCTCGCTCAACTCATCACCAGTACGCAGACTTTGTTCGCCGTGCAATTCCGGATGGCGCAGTAAATAATTCAGACTCAGAATAAACAGAGAAGCCGCCGGGCTGTCCGGTAAGGCCTGCCGGTCCCAGTCCCGGAGCAGGGTCAGACTTTCACTAAGGTTAGGATATCGGGTTGAAGAGAGTGCAAAGAGCGGTTCCAGGCGCGGATAGGCGGTCAGTGGCCGGGTATAGGCCACATCGTATTTGATGTGTTTGAGATCTTCGTAATCCAGCCGATCATAAGTACGGATCAATTCATCGAATCGGGCGGCGCGATTGGTGAGTATATTGGCCGGACGATATCCCAGGGTGGGGGGCAGCAGGCCGGGATTCGGGTTATCTTCGGCAGCACTTGCCAGGAAGGGAGAGTGATTACAATTATACACATAACCCGATGCCGGATCGAGCACCTGCGCCAGACTGTCGAGCGGATAATAATCATCTGCCCACAAAGTAGCGGAGGTATTGCCCGGTAATACCGATTGCCAGTTGTATACCGGATCTCTTTTGGGAAAGCGGCCGTTGCTGAGATAATAAATGTGGTCATCGCGGTCCGCATACACGATATTAGTGCTGATGATCGCCCGCATTTCCAGTGCCTTTCGGAAACTGGGCCAGTCGGTGGCCTTATTCATCCGATACCACTGCTCTGCGGCACGGATATCGCGGTTGGCCGGAAAACGCAGGGCAAAAACACCCTGGCTGGTCCGAAATGTCACCCCGTATTTGCTTTTGTAGAATTTCTGGCGGGCACCGACCGGGATCAGGCCCAGTAATTTGATCCGGGCCTTGAAATCAAAGGGCTCCAATGTCAGCCACTCATCATCGAAGCGGTAAAGATGCTCATCCTCCGGGTGCATTTCCAGTTGATAGACATCGGCCAGGTCCGGGTAATTGACGGTGTGCCCCCAGCC
Organism: Lewinella sp.; assembly: GCA_020436695.1. Lineage (GTDB taxonomy): Bacteria > Bacteroidota > Bacteroidia > Chitinophagales > Saprospiraceae > Flavilitoribacter. The sequence goes on from JAGQXH010000527.1 coordinate 3,754, forward strand.
CAGATACGGATTAGAGCCGACAAAAATACTGACCCCTCCGGCAAAGCAGGCCCCCAGAATATTCCAGCCTTCTTCACTGCATAGATGTGCTTCATACCACGAATTCATACCTTCCAGGGGTTGATGCGAATTGATGGCGAGATAGGTCTTGCCATCTTTTGTCTTGCGCCGACTGATGGCAATGGCATTGGAACCTTTGCCTTCCTCAGGCGTAATGACCGGCAATTTTTCATTCAGGATGGCTCCCAGTTCACGGTCTACACCCGACATCAGGCTCATACCCAGTATATAACTCTGGATGATCTCTTGGGGACGGATGGGAAATAATTTTTTGTGCAGTACTTCCTTCGGATGAGCGGCCGCATAGGCGTTCACTCCGGCAGCATAACCCGCCAATACCTGCCGGAACTCCGGCGAAAGATCCTTTTCGTAGCGCTCAGTCACGATCGGTTCAGTATCCAGAAGATGGACGGCTACATCCAACACGGCACCGCTCTTCCCGTTTACCAGACCGCTGAGCGAGCGGATCGGCAACAATTGTTCCTGCATGGTCCGGAAATCATCTTCCGCGGTAGCCCAGGCAAATCCGTAAGCTACTTCGGCATCGGTAGCCGCAAATATGTGCGGTACACCCCACTGATCGCGGGCAATCGTAATGCGTTGTGGATCGATCTGAGCCCATGCCGGTAGATATAGAGACAGCAGCAGGAAAAAGAGCGGATATTTCATGTCGGTGTTTTATAGGATACGCTTCTGCTACCGAAGGTACTAAATGTATGATCATTTGCCGTACAAGCTTTATCTTGGGGGGAAAACCCTGTCGATGAAGATATTGTTTCTCCGCTATCGGGAAATGCACATACCGCTGAAAGTTCAGTTCAAACAATCCAATAACAGCGGTGCGAACCGTTCTTATTCGTTCATCCTTGAGTTGGAGACGGTAGATGGCGTGAAAGGCTACGGCGAAAGCTGCCCGCGTACTTACGTTACCGGGGAAAGCATGGAAGATGTGATCCGGGACCTGTCTGTGATCCAGCCGGGGCTGATCGGCCGGGAGATCCCCACCTACGATTCCTTTAAAGTAGAACTTGAACACTGGTATCAGCAAGGCATTGGCCCGAGTATCCGTTGCGCTCTGGAACTGGCTTGGCTGGATGCCTGGAGTCGTACCGAAAATACGCCATTGCCCGATCTGTTGGGAGTCCGCCGGATCGATAGTATTTCCTACAGTCTGGTATTGCCGCTTCTCCAGCCGGAACAACTGGCCGGGTTGCTCGACCGCTTAAAAGCTTTTCAACCTCCTGCTCTTAAATTAAAAGTAGATCGGGATCAGGAGCGGAATCTGGCAAATATCCGAACGTTACGAGCACACTACGGCGATCATTTCTCCATAAGAGTAGATGTAAACGGCGGCTGGTCGCTGGAAGAGGCAGAACGATATATTCCGCAAATGATGGATTTGGGAGTGACCTCATTTGAACAACCGGTAGCAGCTGAAGCATTGTCTGATATGCAGACTCTGACCCGGCTCTTCGGTAAAGAGGCCCGTATTATGGCCGACGAATCGCTGTTGGATATTAAAAATGCCAATTACTTTTTGCAGGAAAAGATCTGCAATCACTTTAATTTAAAGATCTCAAAACTGGGCGGTATCCGACCTGCACTGAAGATCTACCGCCTGGCCGAAAGTTATCAGGTACCCTGCCAGTTGGGGGCTCATTTTGGTGAGACCAGCCTGCTGACTGCGGCCGGGGCGCTACTGGCCACATTGGTATCGGGAAAACTCACCGCCTGTGAAGGAGCTTTGGGAGAGTTTCTGCTGGACGGAGATGTCTGCTCACCCAGCATGCAGCACGATCTGAAAGGGAATTTGGACCTGAGCCGTTACTGGCAGGAACCGGGATTGACGCCACCGGTTTTGCCGGAACGTTTGGAGGCTTATAGTGACTATTAATTACACCAAGTTATCAATAGGGCCAGGTGGGGTTGTGTATAAAGTCCAACCTGTGATTTTGATGAAAAATAATGTTTGGTTTGAAAACGTGGGTGGTTCTCCCCAAGGGGAGTCAGAGGGGCTGAGCCCAGGCAAATCAAACATTATTTTTCTCGTATTCTTAGGCAAAGGCTTTTACACAGCCCCACCTCCCGCGCATACAAAATCTAAAACCATCATGATCAAGAGAAGAAAATTTATCAAAAAAATGGGCCTGAGCGGCCTGGGGATCGGTGCTATGATCTACTGGCCCGGATGTAACTCTCCCGAAGTAGCTGAGGAAGCAACTGGCGTAGTAGATGGCTTATACTCACCTGAATCGCAGGGAGTAAGCTCACAGGGCCTGCTTAATTTTTTTGATGCGGTGGCCCAAAGTGATCTGGAGTTCCACA
>JAGQXH010000528.1 GCA_020436695.1 Lewinella sp.
CATTGTGGACGACGAGATCTGTTCCATTGGCACGGCCAACTTCGACCTGCGAAGTTTTGAACAGAATTTTGAGGTCAATGCAGTTGTATACGATCGTGAAATAGCCAGAGAAATGAAAGGCTATTTTAATGAAGATTGCCAGAATAGCACCGAGCTTCTGCTGGATGATTACCTGCAACGTCCTTGGATCGATAAAATGAAAGAAGGGCTGGCAAAAATATTTAGCCCTATCCTTTAAAAAAGGGAGCTCCCATGGATTTACGCAATGTATAAAATCGATTTATTCCAAAAGAGCAACTACTCCGTAAAATGGTTGGTTGCCAGGGAATAATTGAAGGCGATTTCCCTTTTCCTGCCCCATAACCAAACACTGACAGACTATAACCAAGGGAAAATCAGAATTGTTCGGAACTTTTCTTCCCAGTATGCTGTTATAATAAGTGGATGTACAAAATCTGATCAGGATTCCCAATCCTATTTAGGCAATATGGCTGCGGCCCAACATTAATAAACGCTACTCGACACAGTTTCGCTGTACCCTAGAGTCGTATTACCTATCTCGCTGAGCACTTGCTGCACTATTTGTTTTGGTGTTCTCTGGGGATTTCCTCCTGTAATCGATACAGATTTTATCGTGCCCCTTTCGGACAGATATCCAATATGAGACGGAGAAAAAATAAATGGTTCATTTATTTCCGTCAAACTACTATGTTTTTTCTAGCTCATAATAAAATATTCAAGAAATGGAAAGTGGTATCCTTACCAATGCCAAAGACGAGGTACTGGTTCGCAAAATGATCGATAAAGTCATCATGCCGAAAGGCTATCAAAATGTCAAAGCCAATACCGAAGGTTTTGATACGCCGGGCAAATTAACCCGTCCGAATGAAGAGGAGGCCTTTATACCAGATGCAACCGCTACACTGAATGGAAGGAAAAGCTATTTCGAGCTGGCTCAGAAAACCGATGATCTGCAGGAAGTAGTCACTAAGTGGAAATTATTGAGCAATCTGGCCAGCTATAAGGATGGCAAATTATTTTTGGTAGTACCTCATGGCAACCTGGCCTTCACTAATCGTATCCTGGAAAGTTACCCTATTCAGGCAGAAGTTGTGAAGCTATAGCCTGTAGATCGTTTACAAATCAATATGTGAGCGGGGCACTTGCCTCAGCATTCGATCTTATAAAATTGGGAGTTTGGCGCTTATCTTCGGAAAACGAAAAGTTTCCCGTAGGTTTGTCGTCCAAAGTCCCAAACGCATTTAATTATTCACTAATTTGAAAAGGATCTATTTATGTTAATAATTGATATCAAAGACAACGAAAGTATTGATCGGGCATTGAAGCGCTATAAACGTAAGCACCGTGATGCCAAGATCATGCAGCAGATCCGCAACCGCCAGCATTTCACTAAGCCTTCTGTGGAACGCCGCCATCAATTGCTGAAAGCTGCATATAAACTTAGAAAACAACAGGAAACGGAATAATGCCTACGCTTCCTGTTGAAGCGTTTCAATTGGCCGCGTTCCAGCGGCCTTTTTTTATTTTTAGAGCGGTGTTTTGGAACACCCCCAATGCCCCGAATGATCATCCAAGTAACCAAAGGTCATCCAGTATATGGGAATAGGTCCTTATACCATCCGGCAGATTAAGGATATAATTCAGGCCCAGTCTTTCGGCACCGCATCCTTAGATGTCCCAATTACATACCTACTTACCGACAGCCGAAAGATCCGCTTTCCAGGCCAGTCGCTTTTTTTTGCCTTGAAAGGCCCTCACCACGACGGACATCTTTTTCTGGATCAGGCCTACGAAAAGGGAATCCGCTACTTTGTGGTTACTCATATTCCCGGGCAGTGGTCTCACCCCGACTGCGTACTACTGGTAGTACCCGGCCCCCTAAGTGCTTTACAACAACTCAGCCGTTATCATCGTCAGCAGTTCACCCTTCCGGTTATTGCCATTACCGGAAGCAACGGTAAGACGACGGTGAAAGAATGGCTTTTTCAACTGCTGCATGAATATTATTACATCCTCCGTAGTCCGCGGAGTTTTAATTCCCAGGTCGGCGTGCCGCTTTCTGTATGGCCACTACGTGCCGAACATCAGTTGGCTATTTTTGAAGCCGGTATTTCCCAGACCGGCGAGATGCAGGCACTGGCCGATATCATCCAACCAACGATAGGTATTCTCACTAACATCGGCCCGGCACATGATGCCGGCTTTAAAGATCGCCGGCAAAAGCTGGAAGAAAAACTGTTGCTCTTTCAGGATGTGGAGGTACTAATTCATCGGGCTGACGACGATATGATCAATCAGACCATTGCCCATTCCGGTATTCCAACCTTTTCCTGGGCCTTCGACCACGAGGCTGACCTTCGGATCATTTCCCACACCATCAAAGATGGTAAAACCAGCATAAACGGGAACTTTCACGGACAAGCCGTACAGGCTCAGATCCCATTTACCGACAATGCAGGCATCGAAAATGCCATTCATTGCTGGGCTACTAGTCTGTATCTGGGCTGCTCTGCGGCTGAGTTGCCCTCCCGCATGGCCCAACTCAGCCCCATCTCCATGCGCATGGAATTGCGGGAAGGGCGCAACGGCTGTACCCTGATCGATGACAGCTATAACTCCGACCTGCATTCATTGGCACTGGCGCTCGATTTTGCCCAGCAGCAAAGAGGAGACGCACACCTGTGCCTGATCCTGTCCGATATTCTGCAAAGCGGCATTTCTTCCGATGAATTGTACCGTGAAGTGGCCCAACTGATCAGTCAACACCGGGTAGATCGTTTTATCGGTGTTGGTAATAAGATCATCCAACTCGAAAAATGGTTGCCTGCTACGCTTAACCAATACTTTTTTCCCAATACGGCAGCTCTCCTGGAAGCAATGGATGATCTTGCTTTTCACAATGAGACCATCCTGATCAAAGGAGCCCGTTCCTTCACCTTTGAAGACATTGCGCAGCGTCTTTTGCCGGCTACCCATCGCACCCTGCTGGAGGTCAATCTCAGTGCGCTGGCGCACAACCTCCGCGCTTTTCGGGCCAGAATTAAACCGGACACCCACATGATGGTGATGGTCAAGGCAGCAGCCTACGGTGGCGGCAGTCCGGAGATCGCCCGACTATTGCGCTTTCAGGGTATCCAATATCTGGGTGTGGCTTATGTAGATGAAGGCGTAGAATTGCGCAATGCCGGGATCAGCCTTCCCATTATGGTTTTGAATCCCGAGCCGGTTACTTTTCCGCAATTGCTGCACTACCAACTGGAACCGGAAATATATGGACTATCTCAACTCAAGGCATTGGTCCAGTTCGTACGCCAAAAGAATACCCGGCTCGCCATCCATCTGAAACTGGATACCGGCATGCATCGCCTCGGTTTTATGGAAGAAGACCTGGCCCCACTCATTCATCTATTGCAGGAATATCCCCAGCTCCGGGTTGCATCCATCTTTTCTCACCTGGCCGTAAGTGAAGATGCTGCGGAAGATGATTTCACCCGCGAGCAGGTAGCCGTATTCACCCGGTTTTACGACCGGATCGTCCAATCACTCCCCTACCGCCCCATTCGCCATATCCTCAACTCCAGCGGGATTGCCCGTTTCCCACAATACCAGATGGACATGGTTCGTTTGGGCATTGGTATCTACGGTATTGAGACCTGTCGGGAAATGAGTGGGCAACTCCGTCCGGCTTTTCAGTTGCGCAGCCGGATCTCTCAGATCCGCCGGGTGCCGCCGGGAGAAACCATCGGATATGGCCGTAGGGATCCGGCGCCGCATCCGAGGCTTATTGCTACGGTGAGTATCGGCTACGCAGACGGATTGCTCCGGAAAGCCGGTAACGGTCGCTATGCCGTTCTCGTTCAGGATCAACCCGCTGCTACTGTAGGGAACATCTGCATGGATATGTGTATGGTGGATATCACTCATATTCCAAATGCCCGGGAAGGAGACGAAGTGATCGTTTTTGGAGAAGAGTTGCCCATCGAACAGCTCGCCGAAACCATGGAGACGATCCCCTACGAAGTACTTACCGGGATATCGGGGCGGGTGAAGCGATTGTATCTCTTTGAATAGGTATTCGGCACCGGGTATCCGGTGTTCGGGCGATAACCAGATACCGAATAGTCAGTACCTAATACCGTAATAATTAATTACCTTTGCAGGGTTTTTTTAACCCCTGCCTTTATTTAAATATGAGTAACAGCCTACAGCTTGCCGCAAATAGATGATGCAGGTTGCAGGTACCTAAACAAAAGAATAAACCAGTGAAACGATTTTTAGCGATCTTATTCTTTCTCTTCAGCTTCGGACTGCTGATCAACGCTCAGAATAAGGAAAAGGATGCCGTACTGTTTACGGTAGCAGGCACCCCGGTTACAGTTTCCGAGTTCGACTATATTTACAGCAAAACCAACCGGGACAAAGCGGATTATTCCAGACAATCTCTGGAGGAATACCTGGATTTGTACGTGAAATTCAAATTGAAGGTCCAAAAGGCAAGAGATCTGAAATTGGATACGATTCCCTCTTTACAAAAAGAACTGGCAGGCTATCGTCGCCAGCTGGCCGATGCCTATCTGATCGACCGGACTGTGACAGATAAACTCGTCCGGGAAGCCTACGACCGGGTGCAGCAGGATGTCGATATCAGTCATATACTGATCAGCATTGCCCCCGATGCGGCTCCGGAAGACACCCTTGCCGCTTACAACCGCGCAGCGGCAGCTAAACGCCGTATCCAGGGAGGTGCATCATTCGAGAAAATGGCCGAAGAAATTTCTGATGATCCCTCTGTAAAACGCAATGGAGGGCATATCGGATATGTTACCGCCCTTTTCCCAAAGGGACTATACCAGTTAGAAACTGCTGCCTACGAAGGTGAGCCGAATCAGGTGCTGGGGCCGGTTCGCACACAGGTCGGCTATCACCTGCTACTCGTCCACCAGCGACGTCCGGCACGCGGTGAGATGGAAGCGGCCCACATTCTGATCCGTACCAAGGACGGTAACGAAGCGGAGGCTAAAGCCAGGATCGACAGCCTGTATACCCTGTTGCAGAAGGGCGTCGATTTCAACCAACTGGCCACAGAAAACTCTGAAGATCGCCAGACGGCACCTCAGGGCGGCAGCATCGGTTTCTTTGGTATTAACCGCTATGAACCCAGTTTTGAGGATGCTGCTTTTGCACTTAAGGAAGACGGCGATATTTCTCCGGTAGTGCAGTCAAAGATCGGATATCACATCATTAAGCGAATTTCCCGCAAGGGCATACAACCTTTTGAGATCGAGAAAGGTCGTTTAGAGGCAAAAGTAAGTGAGGATCCCCGTTTTGAGATTGCCAAGGACGCCATGCTGGAAAAGATCAAAAAGGAAAATCACTTTAAGGACTATCCGAAAGTACTGGAATCGTTTGCCAAAATGCAGAACGATACCTTCCTGACTTTCCGCTGGAAAGCATCGGAAGTGCCTTCAAAGGAATTGCTGTTCTCGATGGATGATTTTGATATCAGCCTGGGCGATTACGAAGACTGGCTCGCCAGATCTTCGAGAAAACGGCTGCGGATGGGTACCGAAACAGGCGTACAGGAAGCGGTATACACGCTTTACAAAGACTTTTTGAAGGAAAAGCTACTGGAGTTTGAAGAAGCGCACCTGGAAGAACGCTACCCGGAATTCAAAGCACTTATGCGCGAATACCGCGAAGGCATCCTACTGTTTGAGGCTACCAAAATGTTGGTATGGGATAAGGCCGGCCAGGATACCCTGGGACTGCGTAAGTTCTATGAAACGGTGAAAGGTAAATATCGCTTCGGCGATCGGGTGAGGACCAGCATTTACGAAGTGCATCGCAAACACCAGGATATGATCAACGACATCCGGGCATTTGCCGAAACACACAGCCCGGAAGAAGTACAGGAAAAGTTCAATACTCCGGAGGACGAGATCGTGAAGTTCAAAGAGCTCTCTTTTGAGAAAAACCGCAATGTGCCGCCGGCGATGTCTAAAGCCAAATGGGAAGCCGGTGCGATGAGTGCCAATGAAATGACGCGCACGAACACGATCAAATTCTACAAGTTCGAAGAAATACTGCCACCTGCGATCCGGACGCTGGAAGAAGCC
>JAGQXH010000529.1 GCA_020436695.1 Lewinella sp.
ATACCATTGAAGACCAGCAACAATATATTTTCCAGCAGCTCGATTTTAATAAACGGGCATCCTTTAGCAATGTCTTTAATGCCTGCAAAAACCGCATCCACGCCATCGTTACCTTCCTGGCACTGCTGGAATTGCTGAACATGGGAAAGATCACTATCACCGTCGGCGAAGGCGTCAACAACTTCTGGATAGAACCCGGCAATGAATTTGAAGAAGAGGAATAATTCCTGCCGTAGTACAGAAAAAAGAATCAGCTTTCAACCGGGCGGTTAAAAGCTGATCATGTACGACTTTAGATTGCAGGGAAGATAGGAACAAGAGAAGATGACAGCAAAACGATTTGATACCGCAAATGTCGGCACCGTCTTTTAACTGCACATTAAGGAAAGATTAAGTCTGAATGAAAATTAGGAGCTGAATTTTATCACTCTACCTCCAGCAGATCGAGCAGGGCATCGAGATCATCGAAGGACTTGAAACCAACCTTTTCTTCGGCACCGCCACTCAGGTGTAGCCCGGCAAGTGGGAGCGTATCCAATATTTCGGTTATTTCCTGTGGCTGGTAATTCAGTGCCAGTAGGACAGGGTATTGTTCGCACAATTGCTGAATAACCGGCAATGAAAAAGGAGAACCTGCCTTAAGATCGGCCCAGGTGAAGCCGTTTTTTTCCAGATTAAGCACAAAATAGCTGATGCCTGCCGGCGTTTGGGCAAACTGTTCCTGCAGGTCTTCATCTGAATGGTAATAATCCGGTACGATCTCCCGGATCACCGGAAGGGAACCGGTCAGTTGGCGGATCGTATCCGTTGCGGCCGCCATACCCAACTGAACGGCATCGAGCTGTAATTCGGCAATGGCGGCTTGGATCGTTTCCAGAGGTTCAATATTGAATTCGCCGGTGATCTTTACGCCATCCACCCACTCCCGGATGGCCAGGATCTGTTGGGGGGATACGTATGTTTCTGAGCCGATAGAACAGTCGAATCCCAACCACTCTACTTCACGGGCGGCAAAATAACGGGCATCCGTCAGATTGGTAATTGCGCCTACTTTTACTTTGCTTTTCAACATGACTAATAGCTATTGTATATGCGGCGCAAAGGTAAGTATTTTGATGTTGTGAAATACTGCCGGACAAATGGATGTTGGGATGTTTGGACGGATATATCTTTGCCTCCCTGCATTCATTAGTTGCGTTCATCTTAAAAGCCATTTTCCAAATTGCACTATATTTAGACCGGCCGTATTGCCCACAAACAATGATCATGGAAAAAGAAAGACCCACTTATTACGATCAGGTATTTGCCGTCACCAGAGCGGTACCCAAAGGAAGGGTGACCACTTACGGGGCCATTGCTGATTTTCTTGCACTGGGCTCCGCACGTATGGTGGGCTGGGCCCTCAACAAGGTAGCCTACGGTATGGGGGTGCCGGCACACCGGGTGGTCAACCGGAAGGGAGAACTGAGTGGTCGTGTCCATTTTTCTCCTCCCAGCCGGATGCAGGAGCTCCTGGAACAGGAAGGTATAGTAGTAGAGAACGATCAGGTACGTGATTTCAGGGAATTACTTTGGATACCTGCTGAATACCTCAGCCAGGAAGATTTTGATGAAGACTGATCTGGACGACTCATAGACTAAGACTTTCAAATAATTCGTTACTCTTCATAGTTTTTTAATGCTAAACCTATGATTTTATGAGATTACTTATTTGCAGTTTGCTATTGATCATGGCCGGTTTTCATTTACAGGCACAAAATACGCCTGTGGGGACCTGGAAATCGGTAGATGAAAAAAACGGTGTGGCCAAGTCACATATCGAGATCTACGAGAACAATGGAAAGTACTACGGCAAGATCGTAAAACTGCTTCGTTGGGCCCCGGATTCCATCTGTGAAAAATGCTCCGGTGAGAAGAAGGACCAAAAGCTGATCGGAATGGTGATCATAGAAGATCTGGAGGAAGATAAAGGATACTGGAAAGATGGTACCGTACTCGATCCGGAAAGCGGCAAGGAATACGGCTGCAGCATCTGGTTTGAGGATGGCCAGACTGATAAGCTGAAAGTTCGCGGCAAGCACTGGACCGGGCTGTATCGTACCCAGACCTGGTATCGGGTAGATTAAACCTGATGCGAACCATTCGGAGTAGAGAAATATTTGGAGAAGAATCAGGCGATAAGCCGGGTGGTTACCACCCGGCTTATCTTATTTTACAGAATGATACTAGCTGCCGTGCTTTTGCTATCTTTGCAGTTTTAAATGCGTATTTTAGAGGGACTTGGGTCGGTTTCCCCAATAGGTCATGGGGAACAGCTGCCGGAACAAGCTCCCACAAATAATCATAAAACTATGAAAATCGTCCTTGCCGGTGCCGGTGACGTGGGTTTTCACCTCGCAGAGTTATTGGTTTATGAAAACCAGGATATTGTATTGATCGATACCAATCAGGAAGTGCTGGATTACGCGGCGACGCACCTGGATGTTCTCACCCTGCACGGCGATGCCACCTCCATTGATGTACTGGAACAGGCAGAGGTAAGTGATGCAAAGCTGGTGCTGGCCGTTACCACTTCGGAAAAAACCAACCTGATGGTAGCCATCCTGGCCAAAAAGATGGGGGCGAAGCAGACCATTGCCCGCGTGGATAATTCCGAGTACCTGGAAGAGGCCCAGAAACTGATGTTTAAAGAGCTAGGTGTAGATTCGCTCATCTCTCCCCGCAAACTGGGCGCGGAGGAGATCTACCGACTGGTCAAGCAATGCTCCTTCACTGATATTTTCGAATTTGAGAACGGTAAGATCAATTTGGTAGGTATTACCATCGACAACTACTCTCCGCTGGTCAATAAAAAGATCTCGGAACTGGAATTGGCCAATTCCACACTCACTCCCATACCCATCGCTATTTTACGGGGTCATAGTACGATCATTCCCCGGGGGGATACCATTATCCATCGCAATGACCACATCTATTTCATCACCCGTAAAGACAACATCCACATGGTAGAGTCCATTGTGGGGAAGAAAAAGGTGAAGGTCAGGAACGTCATGATCATCGGTGGTACGGATATGGCAGTAGCTACTGCCAAACGCCTCGAAAATGAATACAATGTGACCCTGATCGAGCAGGATAAAGAATGCTGCAAAGCTTTTGCTGATGTATTGGATAATTCCCTGATCATCAACGGTAATTACAGCAATATTGATCTTCTGGAAGAAGAAGGGCTCAGTGGAATGGATGCTTTCATAGCGCTGACGGGGAATTCGGAGACCAATATTATTGCAAGCCTGACGGCAAAAAACCACGGCGTCTATAAGACGATCGCCCAGGTGGAGAATAAAGAGTATGTGCACATCTCCCAAAATATTGGAGTAGATACGCTGATCAACAAAAAACTGATTGCAGCCAATAACATATTCCGTTATGTCCGTAAAGGACGGATCGAAGCGCTGACCAGTCTGCAGGGAGTGGAAGCCGAGATCATTGAATTTGTAGTGCATAAGGATAACCAGCTGACCAAAAAGCCATTAAAAGATCTGCATTTCCCGGAAACGGCCCTGATCGGAGGGGTGATCCGGGGTGAGGAGAGTCTGATCCCGAACGGAGATTTTCAATTGCAGAAAGATGACAAAGTGATCGTATTTGCCCTGCCCAAAGCGATCAGTAAACTGGAAGAATTATTTCGTTAGAAACGGTTTCCAACCATGATCAATTTTAAACCCGTTATACGGGTCATTGGGTTTCTGATCAGTGTTATCGGTGGTTTTATGTTGCTGTCGGTAGGTGTTTCCTGGTATTATAAGAGCGGAGACGGATGGGCACTGATGCTTTCTGCGTTCATTTGCTTAGCAGCCGGAGTGCCCGGCCTGATGATCAAGTCGGATGCGGAGCACAATATCAGAAAACGGGAGGGATATCTGATCGTAGCGCTCGGCTGGCTGGGCATGGTTTCTTTCAGCGCATTACCTTATATTCTTAGCGGCGTGATCCCCGGTATACCGGATGCCATCTTTGAGTCCGTTTCCGGAATGACCACTACCGGTGCCAGTGTACTGACTGATATAGAATCGGTACCCCAGGGGATCCTTTTCTGGCGGAGTCTCACCCAGTGGATCGGAGGTATGGGGATCATCGTCCTGACGGTAGCAATATTTCCCTTATTGGGCATCGGTGGCATTGAACTTTTTGTAGCGGAAGCTCCCGGCCCCACATCGGATAAACTACACCCGCGCATCCGCGAAACAGCAAAGCGTTTATGGCTGATCTATGTATCCCTTACAGGAGTACTGGCGATTTGTCTGGTGCTGTTGGGTATGAGCGTTTTTGATGCGGTCAATCACGCTTTTACCACTATGGCTACCGGCGGCTTCTCCACCAAGAATGCCAGTATGTCCTATTACGGACCGGCAGTTCAATATGTAGTGATCATTTTTATGTTCCTGGCCGGAACGAACTACACGGTGCTGTATTATTCTCTCAAACGCCGGTTTGGTACGGTATGGAACAGCGATGAATTTCGGGCGTATCTACTCATCGTCGTTGTAGCCATTCTATTGGTAACGGGAAGGGTCTATGCGGTGACCGATCTGTCGCTGGAGCAGGCTTTCCGCGATAGTGCTTTTCAGATCGTCTCACTGATTACTACGACGGGTTTCGTATCAGCCGACTATACCGCATGGTCGTCCGGATTAACGATGTTTTTCTTCATATTGCTATTTGTTGGGGCCAGTGCGGGCTCCACCAGTGGAGGGATCAAGATCATTCGGCATCTGGTTTTCTTTAAGAACTCTTTTTTTGAATTTAAACGCATTTTGCATCCCCGAGCAATAGTACCGCTGAAGATCAACCAAAAGCGGGTAAGAGGACGGGTGATCACCCATATTATTATTTTCCTGTTGCTCTATTTATCGCTTTTTCTCTTCGGTTCCATTGTGCTTTCCGTGATGGGATATGACTTTATGACAGCCATCGGTGCGGTGGCCACTTCGCTGGGAAATGTAGGCCCGGGAGTTGGTGATGTGGGGCCGGTGGATAATTTTGCCTGGTTATCCGGAAATGCCAAATTGTTCCTGTCTTTCCTGATGCTGTTGGGACGTTTGGAATTGTTCACCATTTTGGTGTTGTTTACACCATATTTCTGGAAATCTAACTAGCGGAGTGAACCGGTGTAAAAAAATTGAAGTAGGAAGATCGCTTGATATGCAAGATATTTTCCCTTATCTTGGCCCCTTTACAAATTACGCATTTCTAGTGCTCATGCGTGCCCAGTAACACAAAAAACCATTCCAACTATGATCAGATCAGTTTTTACCCTTTTTTGTTTACTTGCCGTTACGGTACTTTTTGGCCAGCGGGAAACAGAAGTAGGTCTGCACCTGGGGGCGGCCACTTATCAGGGAGACCTTTCCGTTGGACCGTTCAATACCAAAGAGGTGAATCCTGCTTTGGGTGTGGTATATCGCAAATTGTTCACTCCCCGGCTTGCATTGCGGGCTAATGCCATTTGGGCGCGTATTTCCGGAAATGATGTTGATTTCGGTCGTAACGACCGCGGCCTGGAATTCCAATCCGGCTTGCTCGAATTTGCAGTACAGGGTGAATGGCATCCCATGGGTCGGGCTCGTTTCACTAATCAGGGATTCTTTACCCGTGCCTTTTCTCCATTCATTGCGATCGGTGCCGGTATGACTTTTGGTGGAGCTGATGTGGATGTGGTTACTCCAACCGGTTCGTATACCAACGAATCGGAAGAAGTATCTTCCTTCTTTATATTACCGATCAACCTCGGTATTCGCCTGGATATTTCAGAAACCTGGACCGTCACGCTTGACGCCGGTGCCCGTGCTACTTTCTCTGACCTGCTGGATGGGGTGAGTATCAATAACAATAACGGTAGTGCCGATTCCAAGGACTGGTATCTGATGGGCGGACTTACCTTCCTCTATACTTTTGAAGCTGAGAACGGATCATTCGATTACTGATCGCTTCGCTTGACAGGCATGGATAGCATGGATAGCATGGATAACACAGTTTGTGTATGCTTGCTATGCCATCCATGCTACCTCAGTTAAGCTATTCCTCCGGTTTATCTTCTTCTTCTATATCTTTCAGAGTATCCTGCAATTCCTG
>JAGQXH010000052.1 GCA_020436695.1 Lewinella sp.
TTCCTCCATCTGACGATGGAGGTGCTAAATAATTACGATAATCTACAGTTTCTAAATGATGGATATCATCCAGAGGTTTAAGAGACTTAAAATCATATATCTTTATTAGAACTCCGTTCCATTGATCAATTTTTGTAAAATCAAGTAATTTGCAATATCCGAAACCTAGGTCAAAATCTAGTTTAAACCTAAAAACCATCTTGTTTTGAGATGTACTCATAATTATGGAAGCTTAAATAAAGTCTGCCAATTCGGGATATTATGATTTAACCATATCTCTGCTGCTTTCTCATAGATTTCCTTCACAGTTGCATTGTTATGATTTGCTAGCTGAGTATAACGATTGCCTTTCGTTATCTTATGGCCAAGGTTATTCAGCTCGATAATTTTTTGTTCAATGCCCAATGCAATACCGTTGTGAGGTATGGGCCTATCCTTAAATACATTATCACTACCATGATGATATTGTTGGTGCTCTGCTGATTTAACAGGTCCAAAAATATCATCAGGCTCAACTTTTTCTGAGTCATACTCTATTTTTGTTCGCTTTTGGCCTTCCTTGAATTTAGAATTTTCAATTCTTGCTGCAGTAACAAGAGGTACTTTGTCATTAGAAACAGATGATTTAACAATCTCACCTCCATCAGTCGGTACGTCATATGGTTCCAAACCATCAAGGTCGATTGCTACTATAGGCCGATTAGCAGCGAACTGATAAGGGGTTAACATTGCATACTCCCTCGTCAACGGATCGACAGATAAGAACCTGCCAATGCCCGGATTGTAAATACGGAATCCATAGTCATAATGGTTAAGCTCTCCCCATTCTCCGTTTTGGTCTCTTTCCTTGGAGTTAAATCCAAAACGGTAAGCCCCCGTCTGATAAGTCCGCCCCGGCATATCCATCCCAAAAGGATAATAATCCGTCGCACTAAGCACTACGGGCTCGTAGTAGTCGGCCTCTACCGAACTGTCAAGGTCCACGGCTTGCTTGCGGTCACTGATGGTGGCCGTTACATTGCCCAGATGGTTGCTGATCTCGTAGCGCTTTCGCCCGAGGGATAGCCGTAGGCTGTCGCTTACAAAGATAGGACTATTTGGGATAGCGTATATATCGTCAAAGCTGATAT
This sequence comes from Lewinella sp., assembly GCA_020436695.1. GTDB lineage: Bacteria > Bacteroidota > Bacteroidia > Chitinophagales > Saprospiraceae > Flavilitoribacter. The sequence continues at coordinate 1,131 of JAGQXH010000052.1, forward strand.
TGGAGTGTAAGGCGCCCAGCCGACTGCTGCCGTACAGATAGGCCGCTGACCAACGGTATTCGTAGCCGCTGGTATTTCCCACAAATTCATAGGTGGATAAGATGTTGCCTTGTGCGTCCCGCACGTAATAAGTATACAACACCGAATCGGTGGATTGTACCACATTGTTGATCACTTCATTGTAGTCCTGAAACTTATTGATGCGATTTTGCGAGGGATCATAATTAATATTGATATGAAAGGCATTCCCGGAGATTGCAGTAAGATGAGCCCTGCGCTTGCGTTTATTTGCCTTTTATCGCTAAATTTAAGCACTTGCACTAAGTGATGATTTTTGATTTACGACTAGCAGCTTGAATTTATTAATATGAATGCACTGGTTATATCAGGCGGAGGAAGTAAAGGTGCCTATGCCGGCGGAGTCGCCGAATATCTGATCTGCGACTGTGGGCGGGATTACGATGTTTATGTTGGGACCTCCACCGGTGGTCTTCTGGCGCCATTGCTGGCTGCCGGGTAATTGAATAAAGCAAGGAGGCTTATACCACGGTTACCCAACAGGATATTTTTAAAATATGCCCCTTTATTATCAAAAAAAGACCAGAGGGTATTTCTGGTAGGAACTATTACATCCGAAAACCAGATCTATCCGTCGCTTGTTAAACGGTAAAATAATCACCCGAACTTCCAATCTATGTATGACCATAAGTATCTGCTACTGCTGTTGGTCCTGTGCAGTAGCAAGATCCTCTTATCCGCCCAGACTGAACTTTCCGGCATTGTACTGGACAGTACCGACCGGCAACCAGTACCCTTTGCCACTGTATACTTTGATGGTACCACCAGGGGACAAACTACTGATGAACAGGGACATTTTACGCTGCCATTAACTGGCATGGAACGGCCCGCAACCCTGGTAGTGAGTCATGTTAATTATGCCCCTCTGAGCTTAGTGGTTGATGATCAAACCGCGTCACCCCTCGAACTGACACTACGCCCGGCAAACCGCACCATCAGCACGGTGCTGGTACAGGACCACAATCGGCGGCAAAAAAACCTGGAAGAATTCCGGCCACTTTTTCTGGGCAGTGATGACTGGGGACAACGTGCACAGATCCAGAACGAAGAAGCCATCGTTTTTGCCCGGGATTATGTGCAGCAGCGGCTGGAAGTAAAGAACGATTACATAAAACGTATGTTGGTGCAGGCCGACCGCACTAATATGCAATGGGCTCCGGATGGCAGCTATGTGTTATTCGATAAGGCGGTCAATCTGCAGGCCACCGCCAATGTACCTTTACTCATTAAGCTGCCTGATCTGGGGTATACGCTGCAATTGGATCTGGTGCACTTTCAGACCGACTACGAGGTGGGGCGTACAGGTTCGCTCGGCTATTACTTCTTTCAACCGGAAGAGGGTTTCGACGGTAAAACCCGTGCCCGGCACCGACGCAACCGGGAACGTGCCTACTACAATTCGCCACAGCACTTGCTACGCGCGCTCTACGCCGGTGATCCGGCAAATAGCGGTTACCGGATCATGGAACCACCCGCCGATGAGAATGGATCCCCGCAGGATGTTGATCTATCGGCTCATCTGCAGGTCACCGGCCCGGATGAGAAGGTCATTACCGGCCTTCAGGGACACCACCTGATCGTGCTGTATTATGGTGATCGGAAAGGACGTCCGCTACCACCAGCCAGATGGAAACGGGTTCATCCTACTCAATCGGGTCTCTTTTTCGGTGCAGATAATTGCCCGATCCGTGCTGATGGGACTATGGGTGATAGCGGTCTTTACTTCAGTGGCAGCTTGGGCGGACGGGGAGTAGCCAGAGCCCTGCCGAGTGATTTTGTGCCGTCGAAGCAATGATCTCTCTCATTTCCGCTACTCCCATTTTCTGGAAACAGTATGTTCTTCCGTAGGAAAATCTTCCGGTATATCCTGGGTGACCTTACCTGTAGCTGCCCATTCCGCTCCTCGCTGCAGGGTAGTGATGAATCCTGCACATTCCATGGAATAGTCAAAGTGCCCCAGCGTAGTATGGAAAATACGCCCCTTACCGTAGTTGATCGCCATTAGGGTGGGTACGTGTTGTCCCATACCTTTAACCTTCGGATTCCAGGGGGGAGCATTACCCTCTACATCGGAGTAAGCAGTAGCCAGAATGGTCGCATTCTCAAATGGTCCTCTCATCCGCTCGTACAATTCATCTTGTGTGTGGAGCCACTTTTCAGGCAGTCCTTTCATGATGGGATGCTCCGGCGCGCGTGAGGTAATGACAAAATCAAATTCCGGACCGTGCGATCCACAGCTCCCCGCAGAATGATCCATTTCAAGTACACCGGCATCATTGTAATAAACATAGGGACCAGTGGTGCTGTCACGACCGCCCCAGGCTCCCAGCCCGATCATCTTGTTGAATGCTGGCCAGTCGCCCCATACGTTATTGGCGGCATGAACGATGACCAGGCCCCCGCCGTCGCTGATGTATTTTTCAAAACTCGCCTTCGTTTCTTCGGGCCATTGAGGTGAGGCCGCTCCCAGATTGGAGAGCACCAGATCGTATTCACTGAAATCAATGGAGAAACGGGATGTTCTAATGGGGCGGTTGGATTTGACATAGGCCGTTGAATCTAAAGGATAGGTGTCGATGAAGTAGGTATATGCCTCCGGCCGGGATTTGTTGTATTTCGTACCGAGCCATACAGAATCCATCCGGTGAATGCTTACCTCAAAAAGCCCGGTCTGGGTCAGATAATCCCGCATCATCATCGTGGTTTTCGGCCAGACATAATGATTGTTCTGTCCGTCAATGATCAGGGCTTTTAATTTTGAAGCCGGAGCTTCTTCCTGATCAGTGGGGCTACATGCCGCAGCCAGGAATAAGATTGCAAGAATCCAGTATGATTTCATCATTTTGAAAGAGTTAAACTTGTTCTTTGACGTAATTTGAAAAGGTTTCAATTGCTTCATATAGTTCAAGTCCGATACCTTTTTGTCCTGAATTTATTGACTTACCATCCCCAAACCGCCAACTCCCGCATCACCCAGGGCGTTTTAAAGATCCGCTTTCTTCCAAACCATTCACCCTCAATGTCTTGCTGAGATTCCGTTAGGGCGATCCGCAGCACCTTAGCTTCCGTAGGCGCAAAGCGGATTCTGCTGGGATTGTCTGTACTTCTGCCGTCGGGGATAAGATCGGTCCAGTCCCTGCCGTTGGCAGAGACCGATAGTGTATAGGCATGTGGATAGGTCTGTAAGGGTGGGGGAGCGTTTTCCCCCCGACCGCGATTGATAGACGGAGAAACAAAAGTCAGCTCCGAGATACGGTGGACTTCGGGCAGTTCAATTTGGAACCACATCCCGGCCTCCTGCGTAATGCCTGTGGTCCAGCCCTCAAAAGTCAGAGCGGCAGCCGGAGAAGCACTGCTGCCTTTGCGGATGCTTTCGCTGTGACTGGCCGTGAGTTTCCAGCTATCTGTCGGATGGAGTGACTTGGGGACCAACTCCATCAGTTCCTCATAGGCATAAGGTTTCTTGCGACTTGCCGTTTCCTGCCGGACTCTGGTGACTTCCTCAGGCTGAATGACCGAAGCTTCATTCTCGAAATTGGCACGGACAAAAGAAGCCACTGAGGCTACCCACTCATCCGACTGATCACCCATCGGGGCCATAATGATGCCGGTGTAGGACTGGCCCTCTATATCGCCGGTCAGTCCATGTAGCAGGATATTGATGAAGTAGTCGGGATGGGCCTGCACCCGGTCCGAACCGATAAAGGAAGGCGCCATCAGCTCTCCCTCGCCAACAGGGGTACCGGCACCTAACGGGCCATGACAGGTCGCGCAGAGCGAACTGAATATTTTCGCCCCGGCATCGACCAATGCCTGTTCTTGTTCATCAAAGTTTGGATTACTACGTCCGAAGAAGGAACTGATCTGCGGTGGATCGATCACCTGCTTGGCAACCAGTTGCAGGCCGGCATGCCGGGAAGCGGCCAATTCATGTTTGGCGATGGCTTCCGTACCGGGAATTTTCAGCAGACGGCCCGTCATCAAAGCCCGCATTCGGACTTCTTCATCGGCATCCTTCATCATCGCCAGATAATCATTCGCCAGGGAAGTCTCTCCGGCTTTGTAGAGGCTTTCGCCCGCCCACATTGCCATCTTGCGCATGCGGGGATTGGGGTCGTGGAGTAGATCGCGGATAAGGCTGGCTTGTAGGGAACCGATGCCTTCCAACACCCATAGCGCATGAAATCGAGCCAGTAGATTATCGCTGCTGCGAACGATGGTCTCGAGTTCAGGAGCTACTGATTGATCCCTGCGCTGCACTAATACCTGTTGCGCCATGTCGCGCCACCAGCCATTAGGGTGGCTGAGATGTGCGAGCAGTTCCTCCGCTGTCTCCTCGTACATGCGCGGCTGCGTCTTGTCCCGCTCGAAAGCACGATGCGTCAGCCGCCAGATCCGGCCGAGTCCAACGACCTTATCGAGCTGGTATTGCAGGATCTTTACCCGAAGATAAGAGCCTTCTCCGGCCCATTCGCCTTCCTGGATGATGCCGTGATACATGTCCGTAATATAAAGTGTGCCATCGGGGGCAGTGGTCATATCTACTGGACGGAAAAGGGGATCGGTGGAGCGGAGAAATTCAGATTGTTGTTCCTGATAGACATTGTGCAGCAAGGTGAGGCCCTCCCGGACTTCAGGATGGATCTGCCGTACAATGCGGGCCACCGGTTCACCGTAAAAGTATTCGCCACGCAACTCCTCCGGTAGCCGGTCTCCCCGAAACACATCATTGCCGGCAGCACCGGTCACCTGATTGAGGGTGCCTTCCGGCATGCGCACCGCCCGCATTCCGGCCTGCATATCGCCTATGCCGTTAAGATCTGCTCCCCAGGGGACTTCGAAGCCCTCTGCGAAGTTGTTTTCCACCACGTAGTCTCCGTAGTGGACCGGGAACTGAAAGTAGGAAGGCAGACCGTTGGAACCGCCCTGGAACCAGAGTTTACCGTCGTCATCGTGCGTCACACCCCATTGCGCGTGATTGGAAGCGGTCGGCTCTCGGATCACTCCATTGGGCGTCCAGCGGATGCGGAAGGGATTGACCGTGCTGTAAAGCCAGTTGTCCATGCCCCAGTAGAGAAATCCCTGTTGATGTTCCACATTTCCTGCCCGACCGAAGTTGTCGGTGAAAAACTCCTTCTTATCGGCCTTGCCATCTCCGTCGGTATCGGTATAAGCATATACATCGTCCTGATTGGACTCCATGGTGAGGATGGTATTGGGGCCAATGGGCAACACAAAACGTGGAAAGACGAGATTTTCCAAAAATGGCCCACCCGTCTCATAAGTACCGTCATTGTCTTTGTCTTCCCAGCGGGAGATCACACTGATGGGCTCCAGTGTGCCTTCTGATTCGAGATTGAGCATATAGCTGCGTAGTTCCAGCACGTACATGCGTCCATTGCCGTCAAAGGTAATGGCACCGGGTTGCTCGATCTTCGGATCGGCGAGCACTCCTTCCATAGCATATCCCTCCGGTAAAATGAAGTGTTGGGCTTCTTCCTTAACCGGGAGGGGTTTTACGGGTGGTTTTGGAGCCAGATCAATGCCTTTCCAGTAGGCATTAGTGGTATCTGCATCGGGCGGAAGTTGTACGATGGGCCAAGGCTCTTGTTCGGTAGCGTTACAACCGCAGAAAAGCATACCTACAATAAGGATTGCGAGAGTTAGAAGGAGGTTTTTCATGGTTTCGTTTTGATTCATAATAAAATGCTCAAGTTCTCAATCGCATTCAACTAAGCCGCATCAGATATCCGTTTCCCTAACGGATGGTTGCTTAACGCTGCCCCATGGCTTAAGCAATCGATTGCATTTAGATACCAAAGATAAGGCATTCAAGAACATCAATCACCGTTATCTTTAAGGCAACGCTTCTTCTGAGCAAGAGTGGTGGTTTGTTGCATTTATAATAAAAAACTACATTATGCAATTTTTTAATATTTAATTTTGATTTTGATTTGAATATAAAAATATTTACCTTTATAAAAGTGCTGCTGTTTATTGAAGATTGCAAATAATAAAACTTAAACCTCATGCCCCTCTCATTGAAGAACCTGCTTCAGGTTCAATATCTTCATCTGGATGCTGATGAAGTGTTAGGTCTCCCAATCCATGCTCTAAAAGGTGTATCACCTGCAGACGCTATCCATCTGGACGATGCCTTTGGTATAAAGAATATTGAAGATTTGGCCAAAAATCAATTCTTTCATAGGGCCTATGATATACTGAAAATTGCTGATGACAAGTCTTATGATGCTGGCCCACCCCTGGGATGGGATACTTTTTTTGCTTCTGCCCCTCTAAGTTTTTATGAGAATCATCCGGCAGATCGATTTAGACTGGATTTCGGCCCGGTTTATTATAGGGGGCGCTTAAATGGTACCGCCCGTGTGCTGGTGGTTGGCCAGGATCCTTCTACAGATGAAATTCTGGCGCACCGAGCCTTTGTGGGAAGCTCTGGACAAAGACTCCAGCGCTACCTCAACAAGATCGGTATCAATCGATCCTATCTTATTCTTAATACTTTCCTTTACAGTATTTACGGTCAATTTGACAACACAATGGAACAGATTTCTCTGGAACCTTCCATCCTGGATTATAGAAATAGACTGTTTGATACTGTTGTCAGGGAAAATCCAATAGAAGCGGTGATAACCTTTGGTCGAGCACCGGCTCATGCCATTGATCATTGGAATAATGCGCAAAACCTTCCGGTCTTCAACCTGGTGCATCCCGCAGCTGATGTCGGTACGGCTTTTCCCAGCTGGAACGCGCAACTTCAACCTTTGTCGAACGCCGTACAAGCAGACGAGCCCAACTTAGTCGATTTGACCCCCTACGAGGGCTCGTGGCGCCGGGCATCGCATAGAGCCGATATTCCACGTTTTGATTTACCCTTTGGAATTCCTTCTTGGCACGGTACTAATGGGACTCGCAGTAAGCGAGATCCTGCCGACCGGCAAAAACAGATTGTCTGGAAAGCGATATAATTACTATCTACTTATCTTAAATTGATAAGACATGCCAGCTACCCCAGTTGAAGCAACCAATTCTTTAAAATATGTCCTCGAAGGCAGAGTGGTAACTATGAATGCTTCTTCCAGTATTCTACTCAGAGGGCGAATTTTTGTTGATAGTGGAGAAATAGTCGGTGTTCATTCGGTAGGAGAGGGGATTGTGGACGGTTTTTCCTCCAGTGATATCATTAAAGTCGGTGGGACCATCTATCCTGGAATGATAGAATTACATAATCATCTACCTTACAATATCTTACCGTTTTGGTTGCCTATAAAAAGGTTTCAGAATCGGGGCCAGTGGGGGCGAATTAAAGAATATCGGAAATTCATTACCGGCCCTATGCAAACACTCGGCAAAACGGCAGGTTATCCCGGAGCTATAGTCCGGTATACGGAGTGTAAGAGCCTGATTGGTGGGGTGACCACCAGTCAGGGGTGGACACTCGCTAATTCGCTGATCAAAAAGCGCTACTACCGTGGACTTATCAGAAATGTCGAGGAAACTAATGATCCTGAATTACCAGAAGCAGAGACTAGGATCGGGGATGTAACGGAGGCTCAGGCCTTCTTGGATTCTATTAAACCGGATAAGACTAAATTGCTCCATTTGAGCGAGGGGGTAGACGAATTGGCGAGAAGTTTTTTTACCAATCTTCAAATTGATGAAGATCATTGGGCTATTACCGACCGGTTGGCCGGCATTCATTGCACCGGACTGGATCCAGAAGATTTCGAAATATTTGCGAGTAAGGGAGGATCCATGATCTGGTCTCCCTTTAGCAACATCATCCTGTATGGCGATACCGCCAAAATTCAGTCTGCCAAAGACCACGGTATAAAGATAGCGCTCGGTGCTGACTGGGCCCCCAGCGGAGGAAAAAATCTGTTGGAGGAATTAAAGGTGGCTAAACTTTATAGCGATCATTCAGGAGGGATTTTTACCAACCAGGAGTTAGTGGAGATGGTGTCGATTAATCCGGCCAGAATCTTAGGCTGGGATGCTAAATTAGGGTCCATAGAAAAAGGTAAAAAGGCTGATTTACTGGTATTAATTGGCTATCAGGATAATGCTTATGATAAATTGATCGAAGCCAATGAGAAAAATATCAGCTTAGTGGTCATTAATGGTATTCCCCGATGGGGGCAGGAAAGATTAATATCGAAGTTCCCCATAGATCATGCCGAATTGGAAGAGGTGGAGATTGATAACGTGACAAGACAGCTATACCTTAAAAACGAAAATGAAGACGAAGTTTTGGAGGGAGTTTCTCTTGCTCAAGCCATAGCGAAATTAGCTCATGGCTTAACAAATATTAAGCAACTCGCCATAGACCTCGAGCAGGGGACCGGTGGCGGCCTGCTGGTTGGAATTGATGGAGAGCCAGATTCAGAAAAGTGGACCCTGGTGCCGGATAATCATCCTGAAACCGAAAAGGACGATGCTATTGAATGGGGATTGCTATCTGGTGTTAACTTTAGTGAAATAGCAATACCCTTGCTTTTAGACGGACTTGCCGTGGCAGATGATGATTTGCATTTTGAACTTTTATCCATTCAACCTAATATTCCGGAATATATTCGGGAAGGCTTGCCTGTGCTTTACGGCAAAACACCTAAACAGGGCGTAAATAACCCCTATGTCCTCAGTAATCAACAAATTGCATCAGCTATACCATTGGAAGTGTTTGTGAAAACTTCCAGTAACCTCCGAAGACAGGACAAACTTTTGATCGTACAACAGGCTATGCTCTTGCTGGATCAGGTGTATGTACATCTTCCGCTAAAAAGAAGCATGTATGCCGCCAATCCGCTTGAGAAATTAAAGGTGATCCAAACTAATTTAGTGCGGTTTGAAGATCATGTATTGAACAATGACAACGTATTCCACCGGGAAATGCTGGAAATCTTCAGCAGTCTTCGGGATTTGCACACCAACTATATACTTCCTGAACCGTATAAGTATCGCTATGTTTACCTGCCTTTCTTAGTTGAGGAATATTTCGATTTTCAGGAAGATGATTCTGCCAGGTTTATGATCACCAAAGTACTTGGTGGGGTAGAGGAGCAGTACCCGGATTTCAAAGAAGGCGTAGAAATTATCAGCTGGAATAACTCTCCGGTAGAATGGATTGTACAAACAAATGCCAGAAGGCAATCAGGAAGTAATGCTGTTGCTCGTCGGGCACGAGGTATAGATACTTTGACAATTAGACCTTTGGCGACAAATTCCGCACCAAATGAACTACTGGTAAGCCTGCAATATCGAGCTAGAAACTCTGAGGTAGTAAAACAAGCCAACTTTCAATGGGTGGTGTCTTATTTCCCTCCTCGCTACCAGGAGGAGGAAGGCGTAAAAGGCACTACTATTTTGGCTAATGGGATGGATTATCAGACCAATGCCGTGAATCATATAAAAGAGCTGTTTTTCGGCGCCGCAGAAACAGCCCAGGTAGCGGAGGATACTTGGCATCGACCCAAAAACTTCCCCGGTCTAATGAGAGGGAAAATAATATCAAACAACTCCAGAAGAGACTCAAAATCAGCAGGATACATTCGGATTTTTAGCTTTAATGCAGACAATGCCGAAGATTTTTTGAACGATTTCAGCTATTTGTTTGATCAATTTGATCAGGAGAAAATCAACGGTTTGATACTGGATATCCGAGGAAACGGTGGTGGTTTGATCACAGCTAGTGAAAAACTATTGCAGCTATTAGCAGGTGATGTTTTTCAACCGCAAAAAGCACAGTTTATCAATAGCGATATTACCTTGGCGCTATGTAAAAAGCACGATCATACATCACCCTATATTGATCTTTCAGTATGGAGGGATTCTATAAATCTTTCTCAGCAAACGGGTGATATTTATTCGCTAAGCTTTCCGATCACTGAAATTAAGCGACTGGCTAAGTTTGCCAGCAAACCAAGATTATATGATGGCCCTATAGTCTTAATTACCGATGCCTTGTGCTATAGTGCTGCCGATATATTTGCAGCGGGTTTCAAGGACCACGGTTTGGGCCCCGTGCTTGGAATTCACGAAAATACGGGAGCCGGTGGTGCAAATGTCTGGAGCCAAAGCCAGTTGAAGGTCCTCATGGATCACAATCGTCAGCCTGACGAGCAAAATCCTTTTAAAACACTTCCAAATGGAGCCGCCATGCGCGTAGCAGTACGTCGTACTTTACGGCAGGGGAGTGATAGGGACCGCTTGCCTGTAGAAGATCTCGGTATTCGACCGGATCATTCCCACAGAATGCTGGCTGAAGACCTTATCCAGAACAATGTCCATTTACTAAATAAGGCCATGGACTTACTCGTCCAAAAGCAGGGGCCAGTCGATGAAATACCGCTGACGGCTGAGTTGTAGTTTCGAAATGTAATTAGAATGTCCTGTTTTATGGAGGCTTGATTTGGGTAGGATAAAAACAATACTTAACATAATATAAATTATAGGAAATAAATAAACCAGAATATCTTGCCTCCAATCACCAATTCCCACGAAAATCCACCCGATTCTGTATATATCTCATCAAGCCATCAATTACGCTCAAATATGGGTATTACGATCAGGATCTGTTCAACAACCATATAAAGTACAAAAGATTCATCCGGATGTCTCGCTGAATGAGTTTACACATTTATTATTTTGCAGTATCAGGCAAAACATATAATGTATTTTCACCGTCACTAATATTCTTGTCATTAAAATGACCCTACCCCGATAAGATCAATGATCACAAGTCTACTTAACATAATTACAAATGCACAAAATGCGATCACTCTAAATAAATTGTTTTAATCTAGTTTTTTATAAATAATTTATCGATTAATCAATACGGCCGGCTTCTGCTTATTTTTGGTGTTCCCCTACCCTAATCATCGATACAAATTTATGAGCACTCCTGTTAGTGGCCTGGCATCACTTTCCCGTCTATACAGAGGTGTCTTATTTTTTTATCTTTACGAGCAAACGCCATTTAAATTCGACCTCCAAGCAATGAAGCTGATCAAGCACTTCCTTTTAACACTGCCGTTGTTTCTGGCGGCCTGCCAGTCAGAAAATACAATCGAGATAGAACAGGTACACGTTACCGAAGATGATTTTGCTGAAGCCGGTCAGGTTTCACCCACACTGGCCGAGGGCTTTGAACTTGACCTTTGGGCGCCCGGGCCGTTGGTGAAAAATGCAGTAGCTCTGACATTTGATAATCAGGGAATTGCCTACATCGCAGAGACCGCTCGCCGGAAAACTTCCGATATTGATATTCGCGCTCATCGAGACTGGATGACCGAAGACCTTGCGCTGCAAAGCCTGGACGATACCCGCGCGCTGCACATAAGGAAATTGGCTCCGGAGCTAAGTGACGAAAACACCTGGATGGAGGATTTCAATCAGGATAGCATTCGTGATTATCACGATCTGGAAGTGCAGAGTGAGTACATCCGGCGCGTATGGGATAGTGACGGAGACGGTCGGGCAGATGTGTCTCAGTTGTACGCAGAGGGTTTTAACGATATGCTAACCGGAGTGGCTGCCGGCATCCTGAATTATGATGATGAAGTTTATCTGACCGCTGCACCTGATGTGTGGCGGCTTAAAGACAGCAATGGAGATGGTGTGGCGGACGAGAGAACCAAGATCGCACACGGATTTGGCATTCATATTGCTTATGCCGGACACGACATGTCTGGGTTGACCATGGGACCGGACGGAAGAGTATATTGGTCAATCGGCGATATGGGTGTTAATGCTGTTGATCAGGATGGAAAAAACTGGAAGTTCCCCAATCAGGGCGCTGTGATGCGGTGTAATCCGGACGGCAGTGGCTTCGAAGTTTTTGCTCACGGCCTACGCAATCCACAGGAACTGGCCTTTGATAATTTCGGGAACCTCTTTAGTGTAGATAATGACGGTGACCACCCCGGTGAACACGAACGCTACGTACACATTGTGGAAGGATCAGACAGCGGCTGGCGGATCAACTGGCAATACGGCAAATATGATCAACCGCATGAATCGTACAAAGTGTGGATGGATGAAGGGCTCCATATACCTCATTTCCCGGGGCAGGCCGCCTATATCACCCCTCCCCTGGCGCTGGCATACGATGGTCCAGCCGGATTGGCTTTCAATCCCGGCACTGCACTGGGTAAAAGCTGGAACAACTACTTTTTCGCTTCCTTCTTCACCGGATCGTCCGCCCGCTCTAAGATCCAGGCTTTTCGCATGGAGCCCAAAGGAGCGTCCTTCGCCGTGGAAGACATTACCGATATAGTCGGTGGCATTGTTCCCACTGGTATAACATTTGCTGCGGACGGCGCTTTATATATTAACGATTGGAAGGATAGCTACGATTTGAAACCTGCCGGCAGGATCTGGAAACTGGATCTTACGGAACCGAATCGCAATAAAGAACGGGCGGAAACGCAGACAATCCTACAGGCCGGCATGAAGGGCCGTTCTATTGAAGATCTACGTACCTATATTGCGCATGACGACCAGCGTGTACGTATGGCCGCCCAGTTTGAATTGGCCAAACGTGCAGAGGCGAAAGTATTGACGGATCTGACCATTAATGCAAGCAATCTACTCGGCCGTATTCATGCCATTTGGGGAATGGGACAACTCGGCCGTCAGGATAACAGCCAGCTTAACAATATTGCCGACTTGCTTGCGGATGATAATGAGCAAATTCGTGCGCAAACCGCCAAAGTGATGGGTGACGCTCGTTTCAACCCTGCATTCGACCAACTAATCAGTTTATTGAACGACCGATCTCCAATTGTTCAATTTTTTGCGGCTCAGGCTTTGGGCAAATTGGGGAACAAACTTGCTTTTGATCCCCTGGTAGCTTTACTCGAAAAAACAACTGATGAAGATACCCATATGCGCCATGCTGTGGTATATGCCCTCTCACAACTGGATCAAGCCCAAAAGTTGGCTGTGCTCAAAACACATCCTAATGTAACTGTCCGTCTTGGAGCTGTGGTGGCCTTGCGTACTATGAAATCTCCACTCGTGGCTGATTTCCTGCAGGATAGTGATCCTTTGGTGTTGGCCGAAGCAGCCAGAGCGATAAATGATGATTTTTCTATTCCGGAAGCATTGCCTGCCCTGGCAGCAACGTTGGAGCAGGCTGACACCGATAATGAAGTCTTTATTCGCCGGACTATTAATGCTAATCTTAGGGTAGGTAATGCCGCTTCAGCTATGCGACTGGCAAAATACGCTCAAAAACCAGACGCTCCCACATCGATGCGCACCGATGCATTATGGGCGCTGGGTTACTGGCCGGATTCCCCTGTTCTCGACCGAGTAGACGGACGTTATCGCGGTCCGTCTGAAGGTTTGGATCTGAATGATGCTCATCTTGCCCTCGATGCCATCTTCACTTCGCTGATCTCCGATAAAGATCCGGAAATTCAGGAAGCAATAGTCACTGCAGCCGGCCGCCTGCGTTACGACGAAGCAGAATCTGCCGTATATGATCTTTTCGTGAAATCCAGAAACAAATCGGTCCGAATTGCTGCGCTACAATCACTGGCCCAAATGAATAGCCCGAATCTTACCGTTGCGCTGGATAAGGCACTCTTAGATAAGGATGCTGATCTTCGTGCATCTGCACAGGAACTACTTAATACCGTAGCACTCTCCGATTCGGAATTGGTCGCAAAATTTGAGAAGATCCTAAACAACAATACCATACCGGAAAAACAACTGGCACTGGCCAGTCTCGCTAAGATCGATGCCCCGGCAGCAAAAGCACTTTTACAGAAATGGATGGAGAAATTCACGAGTAAAATCATTGACCCGTCACTACAACTGGACCTGCTAATGGCGGTCGATAACAGTAATTTTGATGATCTTAAAGCACAAAAAGAAGCATACGAAAGTAGCATTGACTCTACTGATATACTGGCAAAATACGAAGTTTCGCTCTATGGTGGCGATGCCCAGCGCGGACAGCGCATCTTTTACCGAAATGAGTCAGCTCAGTGTGTACGCTGCCATAAGATTGGGGAAAGGAACGGTGAATTTGGCGGTGAAGTCGGCCCCGAACTCACGCATATTGCTTCCCGTCTAAAGCGGGAAGATCTGTTATTGGCTATGGTCGCTCCCAGTGACCGGATAGCTCCGGGCTACGGAACGGTTATTCTAAAACTAAAGGACGGCCAGGAAGTAGTGGGTACTCTACAAGATGAGACCAACAACGAGCTTACCATAAAGACTGGCAATGCCGATCCAAGAACTTTCAAGAAGAGTGAGATTGACGAAAGAGAGACCATGCCTTCCGGGATGTTTAACATGAGTGATTTCTTAACCAAAACTCAGATCCGGGATGTGGTTGCTTTTCTTACCACGCTCAAATAGACAGCATTAACGGGTAGTACCGGGATGTATCTCGAAGCTTGTTCGCAATTTTTCATCCACTGAATGACTGCCGATGACGACGGTGTATTTTCCGGGATAGCGTTTCCATTTTTGTTGTTTATCATCCCATTTCTCCAGTTCTTGAATAGGGAGCGCGAAATGTACTACTTCGCCGTCGCCACCTGCAGATAATTCAACTTTTTGGAAGGCTTTCAGCTCTTTATTTGGCATACCCGGTAGATCCGGATACTGAATATATGTCTGTATTACTTCTTGAGCATCAACCTTACCGGTATTGGTAACTCTAACCGCAAATTGCAAGGTATCATTCTTCACGGTAAATGGTGGCACCCACTCATATTGGAAAGTGGTGTAGGTCAGACCGAATCCGAAAGGAAATTGCACCTCTCCTTCAAAATACCGGTAAGTACGATCAGCCATACTGTAATCCCGATAATCCGGTAGATCTTGTAGCGATTTGTAAAAAGTGACCGGAAGACGGCCACTGGGTGACACTTTGCCAAAAAGGACATCAGCTACGGCATGGCCACCCTGCTGACCGGGATACCAGGCCATCAGTATTGCATCCGAGTACGGCGAAATAGCCTCAATGTCAGCTGAACTGCCGCCGGTCAATACCACAATGATCGGATTTTTAGTGCCGGCCCGCAGGGCTTTCAGATAAGCGATGTGAGATTTGGGAATGCCCAGGTTTAGCCGGTCCGCACCGTTTTCAGCCAGAAAAGCATCTCCGTTTTCCCCTTCATATACTGGCGTAAGCCCGAGGAAAGCAATAGATAGCTCCGCATTTCCGGCAGCCCAGATGCCTCCGAAGCGGGTGGTATCGGCATAATCACAGCCCATATCGTATTCTATACGTGCTCCTGCCCCAACTGCCTGAGTGAAACCATCAACAAAAGTCACTGTTTGGCTGCTGACTCCGTGATAATTACCGATCAGGGCATCCAGGGATGCTGCATTAGGCCCCAACAGCATATAGGCCTTGTACTTGGATTGGTCCAGTGGCAGGATGTTATGATCGTTTTTCAATAAGACGATACTCTCCTGGGCCATTTTACGACTAAGAGCGATATGATCCTGGTTGGCAATGCTATCGAGGCTGTAATCATCATAAGGAGTGGACGGGTCGAACATTCCCAAGCGAAATTGCGCTCTAAGCGCCGGTAAAAGTGCCTTATCGATATCTGCCTCAGTCAATAATCCCTGTTCCAAAGCCGGTTTGGTGTGGTGCTGCAATAAAGTAGAACAATCAATACTGATCCCCCGCTTGATCGCCTGTGCGGCAACTTCTTCAGCGGTTGCTGCCGTTTTGTGATTGTGCCAGATATCGCTTAGAGCACCACAATCCGTAACGATATGCCCGTCAAATTGCCATTCTTTGAGCAAAATATCCTGTAACAGGGTATTGGATGTGCAACAGGGCTCTCCATTGACCCGATTGTAGGCACACATGATCGATTCGGCCCCGGCTCCGATCAGTTTCCGGAAAGCGTACAGATAGGTTTCCCGCAGATCCTTTTCGTCAACGATCGCATTGAATCCGTGCCGTTCGGCCTCCGGGCCACTGTGCACGGCATAATGCTTGGGAGCTGTAGAAGTCTTCAATATTTTACCGTCCCCCTGCATGCCTTTCACAAAAGCGGTTCCCATTGCTGCAGTAAGGAAGGGGTCCTCGCCGTAGGTCTCCTGCCCCCTACCCCAGCGCGGATCACGGAAGATGTTGATATTCGGCGACCAGAAAGTTAGGCCCTGGTACATGAGGTGCTGGTCATTGGCTCTGGCGAGATTGTATTTAGCACGTGCTTCCGTGGAAATAACTGTGGCTACTTCCTTCATCAGGTTTTCATTAAAAGTTGCCGCCATGCCTATAGCCTGCGGGAAAATGGTCGCTTCCCCATTGCGGGCAACTCCGTGCAGTGCTTCATTCCACCAGTTATAGGGCTCTATGCCTAAGCGTTCCACCCCCGGGCTGGTATTCCCTAATAAAGATATCTTTTCGTCAACCGTCAGGTGATCCAACAGGTCCTCCAGCCTTTCACTTAAGGTAAGATCCGGGTCTCGAAACTTAAGTTGTTGATCCTGAGCAAATAAACAAGGGATACCTGTATAAATCATACAGGCAAGAAAAAGATATCTATAGATCATAGCATCATGATATTTCTAGTGGTCACTCATTCCTAACACTATCCCTGCGCCTCCACCGCAGCAATAGCTACCATATCAACGATCTGACGCACAGTAGCACCCAACTGAAGTACATGTACCGGCTTTTTCAGTCCAAGCAATATCGGTCCCATGATCTCCAGCTCAGCGGCTTCACTGAGTAAGTTATACGCAATGTTTGCTGATGACAATGTAGGAAAGATCAACACATTGGCCCGGTGCCCGGCCAAACGCGAAAAAGGATAGAATTCGTCGAGTATTTCAGGATTCAGTGCCATATGCGCCTGCATTTCTCCATCAACGACCCAGTCAGGATGCCTTTCGTGTAGTATGGACGTGGCTTTGCGCATCAACACCGCCGATTCGCCGTGAGGTACAGAGCCGAAATTGGAATAAGTGATCAGTGCGATCTTCGGATCAATATTGAATTTGCGGACCGATTCGGCTACCAGTTCCGTAATATCGGCAATATCTTCTGAAGTAAGGTGATGATTGATGGTCGTATCTGCCAGAAACAACGGACCAAACCGCGTCATCAGGATATGCATGCTGGCTACCTTCTTGACACCTTCACGCGGGCCGATGATCTGTAAGGCCGGCCGGATGGTGTAAGGATATTTTTTGGCCAAACCACCGATCATCGCATCTGCATCTTCCGTCTCCACCATCATGGCGCCATAGTAACTACGACTACGCATAATATCCTCCGCTTCCAGTGCCGTTATGCCTTTTCGTTTGCGTTTATTGATAAAGATCTCACTGTATTCAATGTGTTTGATCTCCTCTTCCCGACTGATCGGTTTTTGGGGATCAATGATCCGCACCCCCGGCAGCTCAATGCGCAGCTCTTCCAGTATGGAGAAGATCTTATCCCGGTTCCCCAAAAGGATGGGATGAGCGATCTTGTCTTCCAATACGATCTGGGCGGCTTTCAAAACAGAAACATTTTCTGCGTCTACAAACACCACTCTTTTAAGATCCTGTCTGGCTTTAGTCTCTACGACCTTACTGATGATGTTGTCCTGGCCAAGTCGCTTGGATAACTCCTCCTTATAAGCTTCCCAGTCGGTGATCGGGTATTTCGCCAGGCCGGAGTCCATGGCCGCTTTGGCCACTGCCGGCGCCACCGTGGTGATCAGACGAGGGTCAACGGGTTTGGGAATGATATAATCCTTACCGAAACGTAGACTGGAATTTCCGTAAGCCATGTCCACAATATCGGGCACCGGCTTTTTGGCAAGATCCGCCAATGCGTGGACGGCTGCCAGTTTCATCGCTTCATTAATGCCGGAAGCCCGTACATCCAACGCTCCCCGGAAGATGAAGGGAAAGCCCAGCACATTATTAACCTGATTCGGATAATCCGAACGACCGGTGGCCATGATGCAATCCGGGCGGGCTTCTTTTGCCAGTTCATACCTGATCTCCGGATCCGGATTGGCCATGGCGAAAATAATACAGTCCTTAGCCATGCCCCTGACCATATCCTGATCCAGGACATTTCCTTTTGACAGACCGATAAACACATCTGCTCCTTTCAGAATTTCGGCCAGGGAAGTATCGGCAGGGACGCTGCCATTGACGAACTCTGATTTTTTCCCGTCCAGATTATTGCGATCCGGATGGATAAGCCCCTTGCTGTCATACATGAAGATGTTTTCCTTGCGTGCTCCCAGGGCCACATAGATGCGGGTACATGAAATAGCAGAAGCTCCGGCACCACTCACCACAATACGCACCTTGGAGAAATCCTTCTCGACCAGTTCCAGGGCATTCATCAGCGCAGCGCCACTGATAATGGCCGTGCCGTGCTGATCGTCGTGCATGACGGGAATATTCAGTTCCTCTTTTAATCGTTCTTCAATCTCAAAACAGGCCGGCGCCGATATATCTTCCAGATTGACGCCTCCAAAGGTGGGTTCCAGGATCTTTACGGTACGTACAAACTCGTCCACATCTTTTGTGTTGAGTTCCAGGTCAAAGCAATCGATATCGGCGTAGATCTTGAACAATAGTCCCTTTCCCTCCATCACAGGTTTGCCGGCTTCAGGCCCGATATCTCCCAGGCCCAAAACGGCTGTACCGTTACTGATCACAGCTACCAAATTTCCTTTGGCAGTATATTTATAAGCGTCGTTAACATCTTTTTCAATGGCCAGACAGGGTTCGGCAACGCCCGGAGAGTAAGCCAAAGACAGGTCCCTCTGATTGGCAGTTTCCTTGGTAGGGATCACTTCAATTTTCCCTGGTCGTCCTTTCTGATGGTAATACAGGGCTTCTTCTTTCAGTGACTTCTTTTTCATGGTCTTATCTGTTTTAGGGCGTGCAATTTTCAAAATTTAATGACATCAAACCACCTTTTTACCAAGAAATTTTAGAATATTAGTCTTCTGAAGCTGATTGAGAAAGAAAAACCATGACATTATGACACCAGATACCACAGCCAAGACTTTCCGCAATTATGATCAAGGGGAAATAACTGCGGCCGTTAAGGGACACTACCGTAAAATGCGCAGCCGGCAAACGTTGGAATACGTGCAGCGCATGAAGAAAAAATACCTCACATTTGACAAA
>JAGQXH010000530.1 GCA_020436695.1 Lewinella sp.
CCTGGGATTATTGACGGAAATCTTACTGCTGGGCCTCGGGATTTACGTATATCTGTTTGCCATCGGACGGCTGCATTTTAAGGATGAAGTTACCAATGCCCGGGCGGAAACTTTCAGAAAAAGCAATTCGCGCTGGATGCGGATCGGTGCACTGCTGTTGATGGCGATCATGGTGGTCAATATTTTCCTGCATTTGAGCCAGTTAATGGCCGGATGATACCGTTTCTTAAATTATCCAGTGCGGTTCTTTTAAATTGAATCCCCCCTGCTGCATTTTTATTAATATTGCATAAACAATGCGTGAAGCATAATTACAAAATGAAAACAATGAGATCCCTGAAACTATTTACCATCTTAACTTTCCTGCTGGGCATGAGTGGACTTTCCGCCCAGAACGACTTCTTCAACATCGATAACATCCAACAGATTCATATAAATCTGGAAGAGGAAAATTGGGCTTATTTGCTGGATTCTCTTCGGTACAATGGGGAGGATTTCCTGATGGGCGATGTGGATATCAACGGTACCAAACTCAGTGGAGTGGGAGTGCGTTACCGTGAAGGTAGAGCCTTTACACCGGGCGCAAAGCGCAATGGATTGTACATCCAGCTGGATGTGGAGAAAGAAGGCCAGAATTATCAGGGCTATAAGGCCGTGGATCTGTCTGACGGACTCCGGGATCCGAGCATGATGCGCGAGGTATTGGCGCACGAGATCGCCCAGCCTTATCTGGCATCGCCCAGGGCCAATTTTGCAAAAGTCTTCATCAATGACGTTCTCTATGGCGTATTCTCCAATATTGAGGTAATCGGTGATAAGTTCCTGGATCGCAATTTTGGCGGCTATACCGAAGGAGCCCTATTTGCAGCCACGCCTGACTATATCGTCCCGGCTCCGGAAGAATGCCGCACCAAGCTGTACGCCAGCCTGCTGGTAGATAATAGTGCTGACTGCTACAAGCACAACTTTACAGCGCTGCGTGGAAACGACTGGCAGGGACTCTATCAACTGAGTATGACCTTGAAAGACCATCCGGAAAAGATCGAGGATGTACTACACGTCGATAAGGTTTTGTGGATGTTGGCTTTCAATAATGTGCTGGTTAATCTGAGCAGTTATACCGGGCAGTACAGTCCCAATTATCTGTTGTACAAAGATGACCGCGGCCGTTGGGCACCCATCATTACCGGCTTCAATTTTGCCTTTGGTAGCTACAAAAATACAGGTGTGGGATCTGATAAAGGAACTGTGGCCCTGCTGCAGCTCGATCCGCTCCTGCACGTCGACGAAGAGAGTAAGCCGCTGATCAGTGTGCTGTTGTCTGATGAGAAATACCAAAAGCAGTATCTCGCTCATATGCGGAACATTTTGCGCAATCATTTTAAGGATGATGCGTTTGCCAAGAGGGTAGAGGCACTTCAGCTGATGATCCTGCCGGATCTGGCGGAAGACGAGCACAAATACTATAGTCTGGCGGAGATCGAAAGTAGTCTGACTGAGACGATCGGTAAAAAAAGTAAGATCCCGGGACTGGTAGAATTCATGAATAAGCGAGCGTCGTTTCTGGAAAATCATGCCGCATTTCGTATTTTACCACCAGCCATCGAGCAGGTTGAGGTCCGTCAACGTGAGCGGTTCTCTAATGAGACCATCTCAGATTTTCGTATTAGAGCAAAAGTTGATAAGTACACGAACAAAGTACTGCTCTATTATCGTTTTGATAAGGACGCTCCCTTTGCAATGGTCCAGATGACGGATGACGGCGGCCATTTCGATGAAGGAGCCGGCGACAGTATATACGGGGCCATTGTTGAACCGCCTGTCGGTAAGAAGGAGCTGGAATACTACATTCAGGCCGAGAATGCCAAAGCGATCAGTTACGATCCCACGGATTACACCGTGACCAAGCATAAGGTCACACTGGCAGAATTGAATCAGTAGGACGATAGCGTTTGAATACAGTTGTCGGATAATAGGGCCCCAAAGAATAAACCACCCAAAAAACGGTTATGAAAAAGACCATTACTGCTAAGTCTGGAAGCTTCTTTTACCGGCTGATCCTGTTGGGGGTAGGGTTGTTTTTGACAGCCCCGATGTTTGCTCAGAAAAAGCAAAAGGACCTTTACGATATGGATCATATTATAGAGGTGAAGATCACTTTCGCGGAATCGAGATGGGACGCAGTGCTGGACTCGCTCAAGCAGATGGGCAATTCTCATCGTTTGGATGCAGAAGTGTCGGTAGACGGTACTCTATACAAGGGGGTGGGCGTTCGCTATAAGGGCAACAGTTCTTATTTCAACGTGCGTAAGGAGGCATCTACCAAATTGCCGTTCAACATCGAATTCAATCATAAGATTAAGGACCAAAGGCTTCCCGGTGGATATGAGACCCTGAAACTCTCGAATGTGTTTCGCGATCCGAGTTTCCTCCGGGAAGTATTGGGTTATGAAATAGCCGGCCGGTATATGCCTTCACCGAGGGCCAATTTTGCCAAAGTATACGTCAACGATACCTATCTTGGATTGTACAACTGCACGGAATCAGTCGATGAGGATTTTCTGGAAAAATACTATCTGCCGCATGAGGGAGATGAAGAAGGTGCACTCGTGAAATGTGACCCGGATTGGCACGGCCGAACCATAGAATCGTGCCCGCAGGGTGATAAAGCATCGCTGATGTATCTCGGCCCGGATTCTACCTGTTATCAGTATTTGTACGAAATGAAATCCGACGAAGGCTGGGATGATCTGATCGAGCTTACCCGGGTACTCAACAAAGAGCCCGAAAATCTGGATAAGATACTGAATGTCGATCAGGCCCTGTGGATGCTGGCTTTCAATAATGTAACGGTCAGCTTGGATAGCTATACCGGTCGCTTGTGTCACAATTACTACCTGTACCGGGATTCCTTCGGCCTGTTCCACCCCATCCTCTGGGATATGAACCTCTGCTTCGGAGGTTTTCGTTATACCGGTCTGGGACGGCCGTTGTCCAACGAAGCCATGGAGGAAATGAGCATGTTCATTCACTATAAGGAACAGAACGAAAAAAGGCCGCTGATCACTACGCTGCTGTCCAATGATCTTTATCGCAAGATCTACGTGGCACACGTCAAAACGATCTACGAAGACTATTTGCAGGACAGCGTTTATCTTCAAAGAGCAAAAGAGATCATGAAGATGATCGCCCCCTACGTTCAGGAAGATGAAAATAAGCTATATGCCTACGAAGATTTTCAGAAGAACCTCTACGAAACTACCCGGGTTGATGACACTAATATCATCGGACTGGTGGAGTTAATGGCCGGGCGGACAACCTATCTGAAAGATCACCCTCTGATCCAGAAAGAACAACCTCAGATATCAGATGTTAAACATGAGGTCAGTAATAATGCCAGTACTATTTCGGCCCGGGTGGAAGGCGCTCAACAGGTATGGTTGTACTACCGCACCCAAAAGAAAAGCCCTTTTCAACGACTGGAAATGAATAATTCCAGTGGCTATACCGGAGATAATGCCGAGAGTATCTATGCCGTAAGTCTGGATAAAAGTGACGTATTGGAATATTATCTGGTGGCTGAAGGAGATAAGGCAGCGAGCCTTTCGCCGGCCAGGGCCGCCTTTGAATTTTATAAAGTAGAATAGATCTCTTAATGGTCCACGCCAGGATATCATGCCGCATTTATCATCAAGCTCCTACCCGGGGCCGCCGTTCTTACAGTTCAATGGTCACCTTCAGACCATCATTCCTTCGTTCCGGAAAGTAGATATTCCCTACAAGCGCGAACGTCTCGAATTGCCGGACGGTGATTTTCTCGATCTGGACTGGATTAAAAACGGATCGCCCCGGCTGGTACTCTTATCGCACGGCCTGGAAGGCAATAGTCGAAGATCGTATATCAAGGGTATGGCCCGGCGCTTTGCCGAAGAAGGTTGGGATGTATTGGCCTGGAATTGCCGTTCTTGTAGCGGTGAAATGAACCGGAATCCGCGTCTATACCACCACGGCGATATCGAGGACATTCACCAGGTGATCCTGCATGCGCTGCGTGTAGGTAATTACCGGACCATTACCCTGATCGGTTTCAGCATGGGAGGAAGTATCCTGCTCAAATATTTAGGGGTACACGGATCGAAATTGCTGCCGGAGGTTAAAAGAGGCATTGCATTTTCTTCTCCCTGCAATCTGAAAGCCAGTGCCCGTTCGCTGGAGAAAAGGGAGAACCGCTTCTATCGTCGCCGATTTTTACGCTCCCTGGAAGCCAAACTTCGGGCCAAAGAACAACAATTTCCCGGCCTGATCGACGTTGACAAATTTGAAAAGATAAAAATGTGGCGCGACTTTGATGAGTTCTTTTCCGCTCCACTGAATGGATTCGCCAGCGCCGAGGAATTTTATCATCAGGCCTCAGCCGAAAATTTCATGGCGGATATCAGGGTGCCCGTATTGCTGGTCAACGCCTGGAACGATCCGATCCTCCCGGCAGCCTGTACGCCGGTCAAGCTCTGTGCCCGCCTCCCCAATATTTATCTCGAAACGCCCCGCCGGGGAGGACATGTCGGTTTTGCCGTTCCGGGCCGGGGTGACAACTGGATGGAAGAAAGAGCCTGGGAGTTCGTGAGTTTGGAACGATAATTGCCCCACTTTCACTACCCAAATCCAATGAACATGAAGAAACAACTGCTACTTTTTATACTGCTGGTGTGCAGTAGTGCTGTTCTGGCTCAGGATGAACTGTTGGGGCAATGGACGGGGATCATTACCCAGGATGAAGGAGGGTATCGCTCGGAGTACGGTTTTGAGCTGTATTTGAAAAAAGAAGGAAAGAATCTGATCACCGGTCGCTCCTATGTGTATGTAGAAAATATCTACGCAGAAATGGCCCTGTCGGGGTTTTTCGTAGGAAGTGAAATGTTTCATTTTACCGAGTCCCGAGTCGTGCGATCCCGCGATCTGCCGGCTCTGGAATGGTGCCTGAAAGGAGGGGAACTCAAACTGGAGCGCACCGGTAAAGGATGGATGCTGACGGGGCGATGGCAGGGCACCACGCCCGGCGGCAATTGTATCCCCGGTGAAATCATGCTTAAAAAGGTAGTGCCCAGAGTTTAGCACGAATATGACCTTAACCTTCAATTTCATCTTTCTGCTTGCAGGTTTACTGCTCTTCGTCGGAGTGCTGGTCAACAAGCCTTCTACCCGTTACGGCATTCCGGGCCTTATTCTGTATCTTTCCATCGGATTGTTTATTGGTAATGGTGGTGAATATGATTTCGTTTTTAACTATCCGGAGCATGCCTCTATTTACAGTAATGTAGCCATTAGCCTCATTATATTCATTGGTGGCCTACAGACGGATTTTAAGCGGATCCGACCCATTTTGAAGGAAGGTATTGCGCTTTCTACCATCGGCGTATTGTTGACCACCGCCGTCATCGGACTGGCCTGTTATTATCTATTCGGCCTCCCTCTGCTGGAAGGAATACTCATCGGCACGGTGCTTTCGGCTACGGATGCGGCAGCGGTGTTTTCCATTTTGGAGACCAAGAAATTAAAGTTGAGGGAACACATCTCTGAAGTACTCGAACTGGAATCCGGTACCAACGATCCCATGGCTTATTTCCTGACCATCAGTCTGACCAGCCTTCTATTGGGAGAACAAGTCTCCCTGCCGGCCTTTCTGATTGATTTTTTGTGGGGGATATTCATCGCAGTAATTGCTGGTTTCGGGATCGGACGATTTACGATCTGGGTGATCAACCACATCCGGCTGGACAACCCCGGCCTCTACCAGATCATGATCCTGGCGGCGGTGCTTTTCATGGTGGGTTTACTCCCCCTGATCCATGGGAATCTGCTGTTGGCCATGTACATCAGTGGGGTAACGGTCGGCAATCATCCGTTCACGAATAAAGAGTCGGCTTTGGAGTTTTTTAAGAGTATCTCCTGGATCATGGAGATCAGCCTGTTCATTCTACTTGGGTTGCAGGTCTTTCCATCCGAACTTTTACCGCATATCGGTAGTGCCCTGATCGTAACTGCTGTTCTGATCCTGCTGGCCCGTCCATTGAGCGTATTTTTCATTTACCTATTTATGAAAGCCAGCTGGCAAAAGAAAGTATTTATTT
>JAGQXH010000531.1 GCA_020436695.1 Lewinella sp.
CATATCTCTGAAGTGAAAAAGTGACATCAATGCTCATCACGAGTTGATCGCCAGCATACTGGTAAATGATAATACCATCTCCTTCGTTGCCGTAAGAATTATTATCTATCCAGATTTTCGAGATTTTTCCAGTGGGAGTATAACTGAAATAACTAATTCTCGATAAAGCTTGACTTTCAATTCTTATTATTTTCCCATTTTTGATTATCTTTTTTTGGCAAAATTCGGGTACTTTGGGAAACTGACGACAAATAGTTATGGATGTGTCAGTCACTACCTGGCGTCTGTTCTCTTTTTCAAAAATATACTCCAAGGAATCTGTATAATGATAGATCGTTTTTGCTTTTCCCCGGAGTTTTCCTTTTCGGTTAGCCCACCTTTGTTTAGCTACTATTTCTTTGATACCATTTTTCGACATCCAGTCTTTGGTAAGCACTAAGTTTAGAAAATCTTCCGGGTGTTGCCCTTTTGAATTATAAGACAATAGAAAAGTTAGTAACAGCCCAAAGAGTATTTTCATTAGTAATGTATTATGGATTGAGCAAATTAACATTATAAACCAAAAAAGCCCCGCACCAGGCGAGGCTTTCAGCATGTAAGCTATTAGAATATCTGTCAATAACCGTTTCTTCCGTAAGTATTACCGTAAGAAGGGCGGCTATCATATCCACCGGAATAGCCCTTGCTCCGACTGTGGCTATTCCGGGGTTCTGCTTTTTTAACTACCAGCTTTCTACCATCCAGATATTCATTGTTAAGTTCAGAAATGGCGGACCTGGCGTCCTGATCATTGGGCATTTCTACAAACCCAAAACCTCTGGACTGGCCGGTGTAATGGTCCATAACGATCTTCACATTGTCAACGTCTCCAAATTCTTCAAATGCGTGGCGCAGATCACGCTCGCGGGTGTCGTAATTTAATCTAGCAACAAAAATGTTCATAAATAAAAAATACTAAATGAAATGAGCAATTTAACAGGTAGGAAAACACAAATTCAAAAAACGAATCAGTAACTCTAGACAAGAAAAATTAACTCAAAAAATATGGTTTTGCCTGAATATACACAAAAAAGAGGAATTAAACCAATTTCAGAAGTAATAATTTGAGCGTGATCACCCTATCCAAATAAAAAAACCTCCCGAATATTCATCCGGGAGGTCCTTCTTACTTTATATTTTGAGCGTCTGAAATGGACCTCAAACTATATTGTTTCAGGTGTTAATAGCGGCCACGTCCACCACGGTCTCCACCACCGCGGTTCTCACGCGGTTCGGCCTTCTTAACAACGATCGTTCTACCATCGAACTCGCGATCATCCAAATCGGTAATTGCTGATCTGGCTTCGTCATCGTTGGGCATTTCTACAAAACCGAATCCCTTGGAACGGCCGGTAAATTTGTCCATAATGATCTTTACGGAGTCTACTTCTCCAAATTCTTCAAATGCATAACGAAGATCACTCTCCTGAGTGTCGAAGTTAAGCTTAGCAACAAAAATGTTCATAAAAACAATTAAAAAGTGAATTGAGTAAACTTATAAGGTAGGATAAAATGGATTCTTTAAGAATTCGAATTACGCTAGGCTTGAAAATTGACTCTAAAAAAATAATAGAGCAAAGCTACACTAAATAAAGTTAGTATTATGATTCTTTTGATATTTATTTAATTTTTTTTCAAAAAGTTAGAAACGATTGGCTATACAGCGTTTGTGGATCACCAGTCGGTAAAGGCTTTATTGAAAATATCCTCCATCATCTGGTCGACGATCTCCTGAATGGCATCGTCCTGCACTTGTGACAGATCTTGCGTGCTGGGGTAGTCATAAAAGAAAGAGAAATTACTTTTCCAGCCCTTGTCCTCGGCTTTATTGTTGATGTATTCTACCGCAGTGACGATGGTAAGCCGGTTAACGGAAGTGCTTTCTCGGGCATTACCGCCCTGCGGTGCCTCTGCCGTTACCCGGAAATCGACCAGGGTTCCCCGGAACTCGATGTCGGGGTTGATATCCGTTTGTACCAGCCGGGAATCCAGGCGAACCTTTTGCCGCAGGGCTTCGGCCAGGGTCTGGGGCAGGGTAGGAGGCGCATTGAGTGCGTTGTTCTGAAAATTGTCTACGAAGTAGGTTTTCATCACACTGTAGTCTACACTGACACCGGAAAATGTGTAGCAGGAAGAAAAGAGGCCCATAAATAATGCGGCCAGAAACAGGAAAGGAATGGAGGATCTGTAGTTCATAGAAAAGCAAAGTTGAAAGCGATCATTTGCTAAATTAAACTAGCTTGCGGGGATATAGGTCTAATTGCTCGTGGATTAACTTTTTATTGACGACCGGCCTTCGACTTCGCTCGGTTCGGGCCCTGAGCGAAGTCGAAGGGCCGCATATTAAAGTTCATACTGCTTAATTTTCCGGTACAAAGTCCGTTCAGAAATGCCAAGGTCCTTTGCTGCCTCCTTCCGCCGTCCGTTATGTTTTTTCAGCGCTTTCTGGATCAGGTCTTTTTCGTGGTCTTCCAGAGAAAGGTTTTCCTCTACTTCCTCCATTTGATCGAACACACTCTTAGTGGGCTGATGCCCCAGAATGATGGGCTGATGATTAATATCTTCCTTCAGTTCACCGACACTACTGGAAGGGGGATAACTGTCCAGTTCCGGGGTATAAATATCGGTATCGGTACTGCCGGCGTGTAAGGCCCGGAGACCACGGATGGTCCCGCTACTGGCATTGGCCGGTACTTCGAGGTCATTATTCTGGATCAGACCGTACACCAGCGTTTTAAGATCGTTCAGATCGCCTTTCATATCGAACAGCAGTTTGTAGAGTATTTCCCGCTCCTGCAGATCTGCTTTGTTGCCGCCGTCCGTCAGTGCCGGCAGATGACGACTGGATAGATTGGGGATGTAGTGGATCAGATCTTCACCGGTAATGAGCCGTTCTTCCACCAGTACGGATAACTGTTCGGCTACGTTCTTGAGCTCCCGGATATTACCCGGCCAGCGGTAGTTGCGCAAAACGATCTGTGCACTTTCGTCCAACTGAATCGGTTCTGTCCGGTACTTTTCAGCGAAATCAACGGCAAATTTGCGGAAAAGCAGATAAATGTCACCGGGGCGATCTCTCAACGCCGGGAGAAAGATGGGAACGGTATTTAAGCGAAAATATAAGTCTTCCCGGAATTTATTTTTTTTGATGCGATCCTGCAGGTCCACATTGGTGGCAGCAATGATACGAACGTCGGTCTTCTGGACCTTATTAGAACCTACGCGGATGAATTCACCTGACTCCAGCACGCGTAGTAAAAAGGCCTGGGTATCCAGAGGCATTTCGCCGATCTCATCCAGAAAGATGGTGCCTCCGTCATACGATTCGAAATAACCTTTTCTTTCGCCGGTCGCACCGGTAAAGGCCCCCTTCTCGTGACCGAACAGTTCCGAATTGATCGTACCTTCGGGAATGGCCCCGCAGTTGATCGCGATGAATTTGTTGTGTTTGCGCGCGCTGTTATCGTGAATAATTCGGGAAAAGATCTCTTTTCCAACTCCGCTTTCTCCCTGGATCAGAACACTGAGGTCGGTATTGGCCACCCGGACGGCGGTACCCAATGCCCGGTCGAGGGCCTCGGATCGTCCAATAATTCCGTAGCGTTGCTTAATGGTTTGTAGGTTCTCCATGTTTTAATCAACTATCGTTCCGATCAGGGTAGCACTGGTTACGTCGTCTACCTTTACGTAGCAGTAATCTCCGGGCTGAAGATCACTTCGCTTTGGGAATACCAGCATCTTATTTTGAGAGTTTCTTCCTTTGAAGTCCTGATCGGATTTCTTAGAATTACCTTCGATCAGCACTTTATAAGTCTTGCCGATATCCTGCTGGTTGTGTTGCAGGGATATTTCAGTCTGCAATTGGACGATCTCCTGCAAACGGCGTTTTTTGATTCCTTCAGGGATATCATCGGTCAGTTTCCGCTCAGCCAGGGTGCCCGGTCGCTCCGAATACATAAACATGTAAGACATGCTGTAACGGGCAAATTCGATCATACTGAGCGTTTCCTGGTGTTCCTCTTCCGTTTCGGTACAGAAACCGGCAATAATGTCGGAGGAAATGGTGCAGTCCGGCATGATCTCATAAATACGTCGGATCTTGTCCATGTACCACTCGCGCGAATAGGTACGGTTCATCAGGTCCAGTACCCGGCTGTTACCCGACTGTACCGGCAGGTGAATGTACTTGCAGATATTCTCGTATCTGGCCATGGTGTGCAGCACCTCATCGGTGATATCCTTGGGATGGGACGTGGAAAAGCGTACGCGCAGGTCGGGATGTATGCGAGCTACCATTTCCAGAAGTTGGGCAAAATTTATCCTGCTGCTATCTTCCGGGTTTTCCCATTTGTAGGAATCCACATTCTGACCCAGCAGGGTCACTTCGCGGTATCCGTTCTCATACAGATCGCTTGCTTCGGCAACGACACTGAATGCATTCCGGCTTCTTTCCCGGCCGCGGGTAAAGGGTACAACACAGAAGGAGCACATATTATCGCAACCCCGCATGATGGAGATAAAGGCCGTAACGCCATTGCTTCCCAAGCGCAAGGGACTGATATCAGCATAGGTCTCTTCCCGCGACAAAAAGACATTGATCCCCTTATCCCCTTCTTCTGCATTGGCGATCAGGGCGGGGAGATCCCGATAGGCATCCGGGCCGACTACGAGGTCTACCAGTTTTTCCTGTTCCAGGAACTTACTTTTCAATCGCTCGGCCATACATCCCAATACCCCTACCAAAGTCCCCGGACGATGCTGTTTCACTTTGTCAAATATCCGCAGGCGCTTGCGCACGGTCTCTTCCGCTTTTTCCCGGATGGAGCAGGTATTGATCAGAATAAGATCAGAGATCTCCATGTTACGGGTCGGGTGATAACCCGATTCCGCCAGGATCGAAGCTACAATCTCACTATCACTGAAATTCATCTGGCAACCGTAGCTTTCAATATAGAAGTGCTTGCTACCCGCAACGGTTACCCCCTCAGGGTCTTCGTTGAAAAAGACCTCTCCCTGTTTGCTCTCGTCTATTTCTTTCTTCAGACCAGACAGTGTAGGATTATCATTGTACATAAATGCGCTTCCTTTTGGATTTTGAGCCGCAAAGATAAATAGAAAAACTGACAAAATGTCACAATTTTAATGCTGTAATCTTATGATGCTGGGATGTTGTGATGTAGTAATACTAGGATTAGATGATGGTATTGCAACTCTTAGGGAAATGTATCCGTGATTTACAAGTACCAATCCAACAGAAGAGCAATAATATGAGGCAGAGCATACATTTCAACGATCTCTACTTCCTATATCTACATCACAGATTCACAACATTGCAACATCACAAAATCAAAATTTAAAATCCATCCGTGCCGTCAAATTACGCGGTCCTTCCAGCAAGCCGGGACGGATCGTATACTCCCGGTTAGTTAGATTACCCAAAATAAGACTCAACTTGATCTTTTCGCTGAAGCGATACGCGGTTCGCACATTGTGTACCATATAGCCCTTATTCTTCTCCCGGAAACTGAGTAACCCCGGTACGATCAGATTAAAAATGGCATCGATGGCTTCAATGTGACTACCGGATATTGTTTCCCAGCCCAGACTGAAATTGCGGTAACGGCTTTCCAGGTCCAGTTTGAAAGTATGTTGGGAGCGATACTTTAGGATGTTATTGTCCGAAGAGGAATTATTGGCATTCACCTGACCGCGGGAGCCCGTTTGTCCGGCCGGGATCTGGGTGTTGTCGAACTCATTGAATTTGGGGTTGATATAGGTATACCCGGCCAGTAGTGTAGTCGGCAGACCAAACAGATCTCCACGACCGGCGATGCTGATCTCTCCGCCGGTGATGGTCGTACCGCCGATATTGGTTGCCTGAAATCCCAATCCTACGAGGTTGAACTCCATCATGTCCTGATACTTCATTAGGAAAGCTGAAACGTCTATGAAACCCTCAAAGGAAGAAATTTTGAAACCCTGCTTCAGACCCAGTTCGGCCGACCAGCCGGTTTCTGAGGTCAGCGTCGGGTTGGGCGTAATAAAGAAACCACCGGCATCGGTAAAGATAAATTTCTCGGCCA
>JAGQXH010000532.1 GCA_020436695.1 Lewinella sp.
AAAACTGCAAAGAAGAGACGGAGATCATGATCCTGCCGATGGATGTCGCCGATTTCGACAGTATTCCCGCCAAGGCACAAACCGTGCTGGATCACTTTGGCTTTATCAATATTCTGATCAATAGTGCCGGCATTTCACAGCGTTCCCTCATTCAGGAAACCGACTTTTCCGTGGATAAAAAAATAATAGAAGTCAATTATCTGGGTACAGTGGCGGTGACCAAGGCCGTCCTGCCGGCCATGATACGGCAACAATTCGGTCATATTGTAGTTATCAGTAGTGTAATGGGAAAATTAGGAGTGCCCTGGCGCTCTGCGTATGCCGCTTCCAAACACGCTCTCCACGGCTATTTCGACGCCCTGCGCGGTGAACTTGAAGCAGCCGACATCCCCATCCATATTACCATACTGATTCCCGGCTATGTTCAGTCCAATGCAACTATAAACGCCCTTAAAGGAGACGGAAGTAAAAACAATACCGTATCAGAAGCAAACCGTAATGGAATGGACCCGGAAGTTTTTGCAAAAAAGGCATTGGCAGCCATTAGTGCCGGAAAACGGGAAGTTGCCATCGGCGGGAAAGAAGTATTTTCCATTTACGTCAAACGCTTTTTCCCCGCTATTGTAGCCCGTTCACTAAAAAAAATCCGGTTGTCTTAGTTTACCAGTATTCCGCCGGTGCCTGCAGATAGGTAGCCGCCATGCGCAGGAACTGACCATGGGTGAAGCCGCACAAGCAGGCATCCTGATAGTAAGACATGATGTTGGCTACATGAGGAATATAGGGAGCCCCATTGGCATCAGAAGAACCGTCGATGAATCGGCACCCCTGTTCCTCATCCACGTAATTCTCAGCCGGGGTATTGATCACATAAGGATCAGCGGGCGTATCACAAACCAAATCACCTGCTGTTTCACAATTGCTGCCATCCACCAATTCTTCCCCAAATTCTGTTTCAAAGGTGTGGTACAGACCGAAAAAGTGCCCCATTTCGTGGACCAGTGCATTGATGGGACATTCTTTTACCGCCAATATACTATTGTGATCTCCTTCGGTATCGGAGATCCCACCAACTGGTGCTAAACCACAGGCATCCTGTATCTCCGTCCAGGGAATACTCTGCACATAAAATATATTAATCCGGCGTTCTACCAGATACTTTACTTCCATTTCCGTCCATTCGTTCTCGTTTTCCGAATTATCGTACTGGAAGTTATCAATAATGCGCACGTCACAAAGCTTGAACGAAACGCACATGGGCTCAAACCGCTCATTGAGCAACATAATAGCCGAATCAATTTTTTCTTCCGTGATGTTCAATTCTCCCAGAGAATCCCGAACGATATGAGCCACTACATTGAACTCTTTATTCAGGCAGGGCAAAGAAGCCTGTTTAGTATGGTATTGCTGCCCCCACATCAGCACGGGGCCTAATAAGATGGCGAGAACGGTAAGGTAATTTCTCATAAGAACGGCTTGATCGATATTGAAAAACCCAAAATAAATCAAATAAAACCAAATTAAGTACACACAAACCACATTAGTTCGGTATTATGTAACAAATCACGGAACTAAAGCATCTCGGATATATTTGGATTGCGACAAAATTATAACTTTGGCGTGCGGCTTGCGTTACGGCATTTGCAAACTTATGCTTTTTACTTTTTCTTTGCAAAATGCCCCGAAGAGAAAGTGGGCATTCGTCGGTCATCAAACATTAGGTCGATTAATCTCTAAGATACCAAACGATAACCGCCATCGACAACGTCTACAGTAGAAATAAAGAACCATTATGATACTTAACCGGATACATTCCTGGTCTAATCCCAACGATATGAAAATTACGCTTAGCTCCTTGTGGACCGCTACGCTGCTCTTATGGTCTCTCATCCCTTCTTTTGGTCAGACAGCATCCGTCACGGAAGGTTGTGCACCTCTGTTGGTAGAGTTTTCGGCTCCTGCCGGCATCAACACCTTCTTTTGGGATTTTGGCAATGGCAACAATTCCGTCCTGGGAAGTCCGGCAGAGACATTTACCGAGCC
The DNA here is from genome assembly GCA_020436695.1 of Lewinella sp. GTDB lineage: Bacteria > Bacteroidota > Bacteroidia > Chitinophagales > Saprospiraceae > Flavilitoribacter. The sequence continues at coordinate 2,044 of JAGQXH010000532.1, forward strand.
TGGTGTTTATCAGGTCGGACTGAGTCTGGGTAATGGCCAACCGGTATTGGGCACCGTTACGATCACAGTTCATGAAAAACCCGATCTTTCTTTTGCGGCAGATCCGGCCGGAGGATGTGCGCCTTTACTGACTCAGTTTAGCAATGACTCTCAGATAAGTCAAGGTGTTCTGGATGCCGGGATCAGCTGGAACTGGAATTTCGGTGATGGAGAAACTGCACAGATCGAAGCACCTTCACATACCTACGGTAATGTAGGAAGTTATAATGTATCGCTGCAACTGATCTCCGGACTGACCAATTGCAGCGTGGTGGAGACCGAATCCGGTTACATTACGGTTTCCGGAGTAGAAGCCAGTTTCACTCTGGATCCCGTGAGCAGTTGCGAGGCTCCGCTTACCGTCAATTTCACCAACCTGACCCAGGGCGACGGTCTGACTTTCGACTGGGATTTCGGCAACGGTGATGCAGCAATAGTTGCCAGTCCCGATGCGGTTACCTACACCGAAGATGGTGACTACGAAGTCTTGCTTACCGTAACGGATGAGAACGGTTGCGCCAGCAGTACCAGTCGGACGGTTTCCGTGGGTTTACCCACCGCTAATTTCACCATTCCGGATACAGTATGTCTGGATCAACCGGTACTTGTGGTCAATACCTCCAGTCCGGGAAGTTATCGCTGGGACTTCGGTCCGGATGCCGATCCTTCCATTTCCACGGAGGTGGCTCCGGAAGTAACCTTTAGCGAAGTGGGCGATGTACAGATCCGTCTGGTAGTCACCTCTCCGAACGGAGAATGTATCAGTGAAATCACCAAAAGCACCTATGTGCAGGAGGTTGACGCTTCATTCGATACTGATCCGACGTTCCTATGTAGTGCTCCTTTTGAATTCACCTATATGCCGACGGAGATGAATCCCGGCACCATTTATTCCTGGTTGTTCCCGGATTCAACCACTTCCGCAGAGGCTACCCCGACCTATATGGTACCGGTAGATACAAACCGTTACACACAAACGGGGCTGCGGGAAATGGCCACCGAGCTGACGCTGACTACTTCAGCCGGCTGTACCAGTACTTTCTCCAGAACAGATACGGTCTTCCAGGCTTACGCCCTTTTCATGCCGGATGTAAATAATGGCTGTGCTCCGCTGAACGTAACGTTTTCGGATTCCAGCTCCGCCTACTCAAATATCGTTTCCTATACCTATATCTATGGTGACGGCAATACTGCTACCTTTAATAATGACGATGACCATTCCTATACATTCGATGAAGCCGGAGAATATGATGTATTTCTGGTGATCGAAGACGCCACCGGCTGTACCGATACTTCTTACGCGGTACGGATCGAAGTGGGAGAACCCATCGTTGCCGATTTTACGGCCGACAGTCAGGATGTCTGCCCGGGTGAAGTCGTTACACTTACCACTACCACGCAGGATGATCGGATCGATGCCTGGCATTTCACAACCGATGACGGACGGTCTTCTCACTGTTATAACGAACCGAATCTGAATTGGGAATTCATTACCGAGGCCAAAGAATACGACGTTACCCTTACGGTAGAATACAATGGTTGCTACACGGATAATATGAAGCAGAATTTCATCAACATCAAAGGGCCGATCGCTAAACTCTATTATGAGATGGATTGTTCCGCGCCGTTTGAGTATACCTTCCGCGATTCCAGTACAGCGGCAACCGACGTCATCTGGGATTTTGGAGATGGCGAAACCGCATCCGGTGCCGAAGTTACCCATACTTACGCCGAAACCGGGGATTATGTGGTGACCCTGACAGCCGTCAATTCCGGTAGCGGTTGTGCTCCTTCTATCGACTCGGCTTTGGTGTGTGTGCGTAATCCGGAGGCAAAATTCGAACTCGACCCAATGATCTGTCTTGGTGCACAAGTTGATCTGGACGGCTCCCAATCAGTAAATGTGAACGCCGATTGCTGGAAAGGCTATACCTGGTTGTTTGATATTTCCGGCCGTCCGGTGACTACTCAGGACTCCATTATCGAATGGTCGTTCAGTACGCCCGGAGACGAACGTGTTCGACTGGAAGTGGAAGATATCAACGGCTGTAAAGACACCGCTACTGTTTTCACCAAGATCTATCAGGTGCAGGCGGCCTTTACCGCCGACAAATCCATGATCTGTATTCCAAGTCAGGTCATTTTTACGGATCAGAGTACAGCAGATACAACCATCACGTCTTATTCATGGGATTTCGGTGATGGTGTGGGCACCTCTACCCAGACCGATCCCAGCTATACTTATAACAGCCTGGCCGGCGTACCACCGGGTGAAGGCATTACGGTTACCCTGACCTTAGAAGATGCGCTGGGCTGTCCGGGTGAAGCCAGCCAAACCATAAGTGTTTATCAACCCACATCTTCTATAACCGCGACGGATCGGCAGATCTGTGTGGGTGATGACGTAAGTTTCACCGCTACAGACTTCACTGCCGGGGGATCTAATCTCGATCTGCAGTGGACCCTGAATGGGGATGTTTTCGGAACCGGGCTTAGTGCCGGTCCGGTTACATTTGATCAAAGCGGCAATTTCCAGATCGTTCTTGATTTTGTCGAACAAGGTACCGGTTGTGCCGGGCAGACCACCCAAACTATTCAGGTACAGGATTATCCCGTACCAATGGTTACCATCGATGCACCGGATCCGGATAACCTCTGTACGAATTTACCTACGACCTTCGATGCAGGTGATCCGAACGGACAAGTACTTACTTACAACTGGACATTCAGTGATGGACAGTTAGCTACTGCTCAGTCTCCGCAATTGACTTTCGCAACCCCGGGCACTGTGAATTACACACTTAATGTCAGCTCGCTGTTCGGCTGTGCCGCGAGTGCCGACGGCGAATTTTCCGTTAATGGACCTACCGGCAACTTTACGTATTCGCCCACCGAACTGTGTATCGGTGACGATGTCACTTTCCAACTGACCGATACCAATAATGTGGCGACCTGGACCTGGACTTTCGGTGACGGTGCCCAGGCTCAGAACGAATCACCTACAACGCATACTTATAACGATGTGCCGACGACCGGTACACGTACCGTAACGCTGGTATTGCAGGATGAAAATGGCTGTGAGTCTATTCCCATTACCCGGACCCTCTTCATCGGAGGTGGCCCCGTTGAGGTCGCTGACGGTTTCGCCTGTGCCGGCGATACCATTATTTTGAGCGCCGGTGCCCTGCGTCCCGGAAGCACTTATAGCTGGACCCCTGCCAACATCATTATCAATCCCAATTCACCTAATCCGCGTGCGGTAGTGACGGAAACGACGACTTTTAACGTCATGATCACCTCAGCACTCGGTTGTGTCAGCCAGGGCAGCGGTACTTACGAAGTGTTGCCGGCGATCAATTGGGCCGGTCAGAATATTGTAGCCTGTACCCAGGATTCCATTACTTTGCCCGAACCGGAAAATCCGAACGGCGTATACACCTTCCTCTGGAGCGAAGGACCGACGGTACTCCCTGATCCAAATGGCGTTAAAACCGTAACGCTGACCATCAGTGATCCGGCCAACTGCTTTGACAACAATGTTTTTGAATACAACATCAGCCTCGCGGAAGGCTCATTCCGTATCCCGAACGTATTTACGCCTGACGGGGACGGACTTAATGACGAATTTAAGGTCTATACTGCCGAAAACAATAATTTGAATATTTCCACCTTCAAGGTGTACAACCGCTGGGGTAAGGTCGTTTATGACGGAAGCAACTCCAGTAGTCCGGCCTGGAACGGCCGCGTAGACGGCGAGCCCGCTCCTTCGGAGGTGTACACTTACCTCATCGAGTTGGAAGTGCCACAATGTGAACAACCGATCCAGAAACGAGGAGATGTGACCTTGCTTCGTTAGTCTGATATAAACAGCAATGTCTAGGTTCTGAGAACCCGACACACTGGAAGAATCCCGAATTTCCCACACTTGGAAATTCGGGATTCTTTTTTTGTTTATCTTGGGCAACCATAATAATAAGTGACGGAACAAAAATAAATAAACCAATTTTAGGTTTTTAATATTTCGCT
>JAGQXH010000533.1 GCA_020436695.1 Lewinella sp.
CGCGCCACGATCTGCACAATAGCCCGGTAAAGATCTTTGTCCAACGGCCGTTCTTGCTGTAACATCGCCAAAAGACGAAGACAGGTCTTTTTATCCGCTATTTCAGTCAGATAACGAAGTGCCAGCCGCTGGATGTAGTTGGAACCGTTCTGATAAGCACGGAACAGGCCCGTCTGATCACGACAAAGGTACAACTCCTGCACTCTCTGGTAGGAGGTCATGAAAGGAGGCAGACGGTTAAGCCATTTTCGTATGGACTTTAGAACTGGCATGACACCTGATTAAGCATGCTCATTCAACAACTTCTCTGTCTTGGCCTGATCAATTTTGTTGATGATCCGGTCCGATTCATGCCGGTCGCGCACCACCTTGGCTACTACAAAACAGGCCGTTACACTAAACAGATATGACATGGCCAAAAAGCCTTTCATGGCAAAATCCGCTTCCAGATAAATAAGCCCGATCGCCATGCCAACCACGGAAATGGTGAAGGCGATCCACGCCAGAGTATAAAATGCTTTGGTATTGCTGGTTTCATACATGTAGGTGCTCATCAGAATTTAGTTTTGGTTAAGGCTAGCAAATTGCCGCAAATAGAATGGTCCGGTCATTTTATTAGATCAATGTCTAAGGAATTTGGATGATGGACGATTTTCAGCAATCAGTTGATATGTCAGGCAACTTCGAGTTGCCTGACATATAGGGAAAGTTTCCTAACTTTCGCTCTGCATGCAAAAACCTACCCAATGGAACCGATCAGCGTCTTTGACATTTTCAAAATAGGCGTGGGACCCTCCAGTTCCCATACCCTGGGACCGTGGCGGGCCGCCCAGCGTTTCCTGGAGGAACTGGCCGCAAAATGCCCGTTGGAGAGCATCAGTCGGGTGCAAGTAGATCTGTACGGATCGCTGGCGCTGACCGGAGCCGGTCACGGCACTGATATCGCCATTGTGCTGGGGCTGAGCGGCCAGGACCCCGAGTTCATTCCATTGGATCTGGTACAGCATATTCCCGACGCCATTCGACGGGATAATATCCTCGCGTTATCCGGACGACACCACATTCCATTCTCCATGGATTCGGATACCGACCTGGTCTTTCATTACGCCGAGTGCCTTTCGGGGCACGCTAACGGAATGATCCTGAGTGCCTGGGACCAAAGTGCCCAACTCGTCCACCGCGCTACCTATTATTCTATTGGCGGCGGCTTTGTACTACGGGAAGGGGAAGAAGTTGGGGCAACGGACGAAACGGTGCGTCTGCCTTATCCGATCGACACCTCTGCACAACTGCGCAGTTATTGCCTGGGAGAGAACTCCAACATCTGGGAGATCGTACTGGCCAACGAACGCAAATGGCGCACCGGTTCGGCCATACGTTCCGGCCTGCTACGCATCTGGGAGGTTATGCGGGATTGTGTCTACAAAGGCTGCCATACCCAGGGGCAATTGCCGGGTGGACTGGGCGTCAGTCGCCGGGCAGCCGGTATCCGCCAAACCCTGCTCGGACCACCGACCTACAGTACACCCCGGGAATTCATTCAGCTGCTGGCTTCCCGTACCTTCAAGTTTTCACAGTTGCTCAAGCTGATCGGCTGTTTTGCCATGGCAGTTAATGAAGAGAACGCCGGCTTCAGTCGGGTAGTCACTGCCCCTACCAACGGCTCGGCCGGAGTGATCCCGGCTGTTCTATTCTACTATATCTGTTTGTCGGAAGAAAAAGTATCGGAGGATGACATCGTCAAATTCCTGCTCACCGCCGGCGAGATCGGCAGTATCTTCAAGAAAGGCTCGACCATATCGGCGGCCATGGGAGGCTGCCAGGCAGAGATCGGGGTGTCTTCAGCGATGGCAGCAGCAGCCCTGACCGAATGTTTGGGCGGCACTGTAGGACAGGCTCTAATGGCGGCTGAAATTGCCATGGAACATCACCTGGGGCTGACCTGTGACCCGGTGGGAGGACTAGTACAAGTGCCCTGTATCGAACGCAATAGTATGGGAGCGATCAAAGCTATTACCGCGGCCAACATTGCCCTGGAAAGCGACCCGACCAAAGCTAAAGTCCCGCTGGATAACGTCATTAAAACCATGTGGGAGACTGCTCAGGATATGCACAGTAAATATAAAGAGACTTCTCAGGGAGGGCTGGCGGCCAATATTCCTATTGTGGTGCCGGAGTGTTAAATTATTCCTTTATTGCCAGGATCGCATCCTCGGCAATGGCAAAGACCCGGTCGTCAGGACCAACGGATTGGCTGGCCAGGCCGGTAAACTCTCCAAAAGCGGGCAACAGGCCCTGATGTTTTCCAAAAAAGAAGCAGGGCAATCGCAGGCGTTGCCTGCCTCCTCCCCTCAGGCTGACAGCGGGATGAATATGGCCGGCCAGATTATACAACTCCTCTTTTGATAATTCCGTAAGCGGATGATGAGTAAGCAGGAAGGGGCCGATCTCCAGGACTTCAGCATGTACTTCCAATCCCGCTCTTTCATAAAAAGACTCATCCAGTACATCGTGATTTCCCCGTACCAATTCAAAGTGAATGCCGGAGAATTGATCCAGTAATTCACAAAAAGCGATCCACTGATTGTTGTACTCACTGTGGAACAGATCGCCAAGAAATAAGACCCGGTCAGGCTGGTAATCCAACAGCAAGCTGATCAGTTTGTCCAGATTTGCATCCCCCACGGCTGCTGGTACAGCAATGCCAGTACGGCGAAAATGAGCGGCCTTCCCCAGATGCAGATCGGCGATCAGGAGGCTATTTTGTTCTTCCCAGTAAACGGCCCGGAACGGATGCAGGATTAGGTGCTGACCGCAGATTTGCAAGCGATAAGTGGTGGATACGGACATAGGCCCAAAATATGAATATTTCGATATTAAAGTAAGCGGGTTAACTTTGATCAATGTATAAGTGTTATATAAATAACTTATCTTTCCCGAGCTGCCTGATGAAACGGCAGAAGAAATGAATAGTATATAACGTTAAAACAAAAAATAACACCATTATGCAAGAAGGCTGGGTGCTGATCTTTACAGCAAAAGAGACCTATCAGGCGAAGATCGCCGAAGATATTCTGAAGCAAAACGGCATTGAAAGTCATATCCTGAGCACTCCGGATTCCGTACTTCCTCCGCTGGGAGAGGCCAAGCTCTATACACCAAAAGAGAATGTGGACGAAGCCCGTAAGATACTGGCAGAAAACGATATCGTTGAAAATGCCTGAGATACTGCCAAGTAGCATTTCATTGATCCACTGTCGCATTCATGATCGGTAATAAAAGTAGCGTACAGTGGATCAATGAAATCCATGCCACAAGACAACATCCAGAGCAGTAAGCCACGGTTTGCCACCTATTAGCTTGACGGGAATGAATGAAACGCCACTAAGCATACCAATAAAACCATCCACATGTCCGATTATAACCAGCTGACTCCCGAGGAAGAATATGTTATTGAACATAAAGGGACAGAACGCCCTTTTACCGGAGAATACTATAATAACAAGAGAGATGGCGTATACATCTGCCGTCGTTGTAATGCTCCCTTGTACGACTCCGGAGATAAATTCGATTCCGGTTGCGGGTGGCCGAGTTTTGACGATGAGATCCCCGGGGCAGTACGCCGTCATGTGGATGCTGATGGTCGTCGGACCGAGATCCTGTGCAATAACTGCGGCGGGCATCTGGGTCACGTTTTCATCGGTGAGCGCTTTACGGAAAAAAATACTCGTCACTGCGTCAACTCTCTGTCCATGAAATTCATCCCCCGCGAAAAGTGGGAAAAAGAACATACCGAGGAAAAAAAAAATCCTTAGCCATCTTCGCGGCCGGTTGTTTCTGGAGTAAGGAATACGCATTCAACCGCCGGCCCGGTGTACTGTCAACCCGGGTTGGATACATCGGCGGACATACCGAAAATCCCACCTACAAAGAAGTTTGCAGTAAAATTTCAGGCCACGCCGAAGCGGTCGAGGTTACCTTTGATCCCGATCAGACCGACTTCGAAACCCTCGCCAAATATTTTTTCGAGATCCATGATCCTTCTATTGACCGTCGCGCAAAAGGTGGACAATATCGCTCCGCCATTTTCTATACCAATGATAAGCAATTGCAGATTGCTGAAGAACTGATCGCTGCCCTTCGGCAGAAAGGCATCGATGTAGCGACTTCGCTGGAGCCGGCTACTACGTTCTGGTCTGCTGAGGCCCGGCATCAGAAATATTGTGATACCCGGGGACTGGAACCCACAGATCGCTATACCAGGCGCTTTAATGAGGAGTGAGAGGTGAGGAATGCAGGATACGCCACGCATTCCTCATTCCAAAAAAAGTGGGGCAATTCTTCCGCACCCGGATCCCCATCCGTCCACCATCCGTCCGGTAGGTCAGCGTAAGGTTAAGGAAATAATAGCCATCCATGCGGGCATCGCGGCGGCGGTTGGTGGCCAGGGCCTCATCCGATTCCGGTACAATGTTCAGATTGCTGAGTGCAGCGGCTTCCGGGCCGTTACCATCAAAGATATCCTGGTAGATCACCGGCGTATTGCTCACATCATCCAGATAGTCCGTAAATAGGAAACAGGTACTGCCCTCGATCCCCCACAGGCGCAAACCAAGCCCCACCGGAAGGGCCGCATTCAGCTGATTGTATTTCGAACCATAGCCTTCCAGGCTCTGCCCAAGGGTGCGGGGTGAGATTGAAAACCTATTGCCCCAAAAAGATAACGCCCACATCCCAATTGATGCAGGCGTTATACTGTAAGTCAGTTCCATGGGATTACATTGGATGACTATCCTCCATGTGAAGGTGGGGATTAAGACGATATAGTATGTAATACGGGATTGTTGAAATCAAACGAACACTCTTATGACGAGGCGTCAGAGGAAAGTCACAGCTTATGTTAGATTTTTTTCAGATAGGTGGATTGCAAGGTATGACATGGATTGCAAGGAGTCACCTTACGTCGTCCCCGTCGTACCTGTCGCACCACACAATCCAATGCTTTCACAACCAGTTTTTTCGCCAAAAATAAAGTAGTAAAATGCCCGCTATTCCCAACATGACCGCCCAGAGAACATAGTAGCCATCTCTGGAATGCAGCTCAGGCATATTATCGAAATTCATACCATAGACCCCGGCCAGAAAAGATAAAGGGATGAAAATAGTAGACATTACTGTCAGGGTCTGCATAACATTGTTCATTTTAAAACTGATCTCCGACAGATAGAGATCATACAGTCCGTTGATCATATCCCGGTATGTTTCGATCATATCCATCACCTGAATGGTGTGATCGTAAAGGTCGCGCAGGAATACATCGGTATCTTCGCTTTTCACCTCATGGTCGGAATCCGCAAAGCGATTGATGGCTTCGCGCAGGGGATGCACGGCCTTACGCAGGGCCAGGGTGGCGAGTCGCAACTCGTGGATACGCCCTTTGGTATTGGCCTCGGGCCGGTCCATGATCACTTCCTCCAGCACATCCACTTCTTTTTCTATCTTCTCCAGGGTTACCAGGTAATTGTCTACCACCGTGTCGATCAGGGCATAGGCCAGGTAATCTCCCCGCCGACGGCGGATCTTTCCGCTGCTGTTGGCCAGGCGCTGTTCGATGGGGGCAAACAGATCTTCAGCCCGTTCCTGAAAAGAAAGGACGAAGTCCTTGCCGACAAAGATGCCGACCTGCTCGGTCTTGATCTCCATTTCCTTGTCGTCAAATTCGAGGGCACGCACGATCAGAAAAAGGCCGTCGTCATATTCCTCAAATTTTGGACGCTGACTGGTATCAACAATATCTTCCAGCACCAGAGGATGCACGTGAAAAAAACGGCCGATCTCTTCGATCAGTTTCACATCGTGCAGGCCGCGGACGTCGAGCCAGGTCACTACATCAGGTTGCAGATCAACGGCCGGACTTACATTGGTAACCCGCTCCACCTCGTAGATATTTTCATTGTAACGCACCAGTTTCAGATGCGTGTCTTCCATTTTTCTCCGGCCGGTAAAGATCATACTACCGGGGGGCAAACCTATTTTTTTGCGATTTGGCATGGTCTACTTCTTATTTATCCGGTCTAAAAATAATAAATCACTTGACTACCTTTACT
>JAGQXH010000534.1 GCA_020436695.1 Lewinella sp.
TGACGATCTGGTGAAAATGTCTTCTATGGTCCAGGATTACGAGCAGACGCTACTTGGGCAAGAGCCGGTAGAGGGAAGAGATGCTTATAAGATCGAAATGATACCTAAGGAGGAAGCAGCAGTCGTTTGGGGGAAGATCATTACCTGGGTCGATCAGGAAGAGTTCCTGTTCCTGAAAACCGAATACTACGATGAAGATGACGAATTGATCAATACCGTTTTTGGCCGGAATATAAAAACCATGGGTGGGCGCAGCGTTACCTCCCGATTGGAGATCTTACCCCAGGGTGAGTCGGGCAGCAAAACGGTTTTGGATTATCAGGAATTGGCGTTTGATGAACCGATAGCAGATGACTTTTTTTCTCTGCAGAACATGAAAAGGATCAAATAAGATGATAAGTATATTGGCCTGGCGAAATCTCTGGCGAAATCGGCGGCGAACGATGATCACGGTGGCCTCGGTCCTGTTTGCCATTGTTTTTGCCAATACCATGGATGCCTTGCTCGTAGGGATCAACCGGCAGATGATGGACAGCATGGTGGGGATCTATAGTGGAAACGTCCAGATCCAACACCGGGATTTTTGGGAAAATAAATCCTTACATAACACCATTGCACCACCGGAAGATCTGACGGAGCTATTGGACACCCTTCCGGGATTAAGAGGCTTTACCCAACGCCTGGAATCCTTTGCGCTGGCTTCCGCAGAAAACCTGACCCGCGGTGTGTTGGTGGTCGGCATGCAAACGGAAAAGGAAAAAGGGCTCACTCACCTCGATAGCAAAGTACAATCCGGAACGTATTTTCACGGCAATCCGGGAGACGCCATTATCGGAGAAGGATTGGCCGAATACCTGGAAATCGAACCGCGGGATACCCTGGTGATGCTGGGCGAAGGTTACCACGGCGCCAGTGCGGCGGGAAAATACCACATCTGCGGAATTATCAGAATGGGCTCTCCGGACCTGGATAACAATCTGGTCTTTTTATCCCTGGACGATGCTCAGCTTTTCTTCGCCGCCTATGACCGGGTAACCTCCATTCCGCTGTTCTTCGAAAAGCAGGCAGCAGAACCATCCTTCATCACGACACTCAATGCCTCCCTGCCGGAGGAATATACGCTGTTGCCGTGGCAGCAAATGATGCCGATGGTCACCCAGTCGCTCGGCTTAGTGGATGCCATGCGCATTATCGTGCTATTCCTGTTGTACATATTGATCAGTTTCGGCATCCTGGGGACGATCATTATGATGACCAATGAACGAATGAGAGAATTCAGGGTGTTGTTGGCGGTCGGAATGCGAAAAAGTAAGATGGCGGCTATGTTGTTGCTGGAAACCAGCGTGATGGCTCTTATAGGGGCAGTACTGGGTTTTCTGGTCAGCTATCCGGTGGTGGCTTACCTCAGGGAGCACCCCATTTCCTTCAGCGGGAGAGCGGCAGCCGGCTGGGAATCGTTTGGCATCGACCCTATCATGCCGACCGTCGTGGAGTTCTCCATTTTTATCCTCCACACCCTGGTCATTCTGCTGATTGCCGTCCTGTTGTCGGCCTATGCCTTAAATAAGATCCGCTGCCTGCAGGTAGTGAGTTCGAAAAGATAGATCAAAATGAATATGCTCATCAAAATAGCCTGGCGTAATATCTGGCGCAACTCGACCCGGAGTCTGGTGGTCATTCTATCCCTGGTGATCGGTATCTGGGCGACGGTCTTTATTCTGGCGGTCTCCGACAGCTTGCACGCAGAATCGCTGCGCGAAGGCATCGAATATAAATATGGGCATATTCAGATACACACCAAAGCTTATAAAAAGCGCCCGGAACTGGGTAATACCATCCCCCAGGCTGGGGCTATTCTCGAAACACTGCAAGCAGATCCACAGGTGAAAGCCGCCACCGCGAGAATGCTGACCGCGGGCATGATCGCCTCCGCGGGCTATTCTTCTAATGTGGAGATCAGGGCCGTGGTGCCGGAATCGGAAGAACAGACCACCTTACTGAAAACCCGGCTTTCCGCCGGAAATTATCTGGACGTCGACAAAAGAAATCCGATCATTCTCGGCGAAAAACTGGCCAAAAAACTGAAGGTGGATATTGGTCACAAGGTAGTGCTCACCTTTGAAAGTCCGACTGCTGATCTGATTTCCACCACTTTCCGGCTCGTGGGCACCTTCACCACTACCCAGGTTCGGGATGAAGAAACTATGGTGTTCATTCGCCTGGAAGATCTGACACGCCTGGCGGACATGGAGGGGCAAGCCAACGAGATAGTGTTGAAATTAAATGACCCTGACCGCTTAGACGCCTACTTGCCCAAACTGCAAAGCAATTTGACTCAACCGGAAATAGTGATCGAAGACTGGCAGCAGGCAGCCCCGGATATGGCCATGGTTTCCGATATGATCTACCAGATGGATGTGATCGTTACCACGATCGTACTGATCGTGCTGGCCTTCGGCATCCTGAATACCATGCTGATGGTGGTCCTGGAGCGCTTTAAGGAATTAGGAATTTTAATGGCGGTCGGTATGAATAAATTGAGGGTGTTTGCCATGATCTTTCTGGAAACGCTCTTACTGTCTTTGGTGGGAGGGATCGGCGGGATGGCATTGGGATTTATCACCATTAGATCCGTTTACCGAACGGGCATCAACCTGAGCCTTTTTTCGGAAGGGCTATCGGGCTGGGGATTTCAGGAAGTAGTACATCCCGAACTGGCACTTCGGGTATATCTGCTGATCACTGCGGCCGTCATCATCACCGCTGTTTTGGCTTCCATCTATCCGGCTTTGCGGGCTTTGTCCCTCAATCCGGCGGAGGCTATTCGCAAAGAAGTTTAAATAGTTAATCATAAATGTTATTCAAATCTATGCTCACTTTTGAAAAGATCACTCAACTATTAGGCGATCATGCTACATACTTGCTCGAGCATGAGTGCCGGCGCATCCCCAAACAGGCGCTGCAACTGCCGGAACCAGACTATCTGGACCAGGTATTTGTGCATAGTAATCGTAGCCCTCAGGTATTGCGTAGCCTGGCGCAACTTTTCGGGCATGGCAACCTTAAAGGCACCGGGTATCTGAGCATATTACCGATTGACCAGGGTATTGAACATAGTGCCGCCTTTTCCTTTTATAAAAACCCAGCCTATTTCAAACCCGAAAATATAGTCCGCCTGGCTATCGAGGGAGGTTGTAATGCGGTGGCTTCTTCTTTTGGCGTGCTGGCGATCACTTCCCGGAAATACGCCCATAAGATCCCCTTTATCGTCAAGCTCAACCACAATCAACTGCTGACCTATCCCAATAAGTACGATCAAACCTTATTCGGCACCGTTCGGGAGGCGTGGAACCTGGGGGCAGTGGCGGTGGGAGCTACGGTGTATTTCGGATCAGAAGAAAGTGACCGGCAACTCCGGGAAATTGCCGAAGCCTTTGCTGAGGCCCATGACCTGGGCATGGCTACCATTCTATGGTGTTATACCCGCAACGACGCCTTTAAAACGGCACAACAGGATTATCATGCCGCCGCTGATCTCACCGGGCAGGCCAATCATCTCGGCGTCACCATTCAAGCGGATCTTATCAAGCAGAAGCTACCCACAACCGATCATGGTTTCCGGGATCTTCAGTTTGGCAAATACAATGAGGATATGTACGAAAGGCTGGTGACCGGTCACCCCATCGATCAATGCCGGTTCCAGGTAGCCAACTGCTACCTGGGTGAGATCGGCCTGATCAATTCCGGTGGCGGCTCGGCCGGTGAGCATGACCTGGCGGAAGCGGTGAAAACGGCTGTAATTAATAAACGGGCCGGTGGAATGGGCCTGATCCTGGGGCGCAAGGCTTTTCAAAGATCCATGCAATCGGGCGTGGAAATTATTCAGGCCGTCCAACAGGTATATCTTGAAAAGAAGGTGACCATCGCCTGATGTAAAATATAAATGATGAACGATCATCCACAAACCAATACCCTGAAACTGCGCCGGCTGGGAGTAGATACCCGGCAGGAATACGTCGTTTACATGCGTGCTGATTGCCACATCTGCATCTCTGAAGGCTTCGAGGCGCTGACCCGCCTCCAGGTGACGGTGAAAGGCCGGACCATCATTGCAACGCTAAATGTACTGCACGGGGATCTTTTGCTGGACGGCGAAGCCGGGCTGAGTGAAAGCGCCTGGAAAGTACTCGGCGCTGTACCCGGTGATATTGCCTCCTTTCATCATCTGCAACCGGTAAGCTCAATGAGTCTGGTCAGAGCAAAAATGTACGGCCATCAACTGGATGATGAGGCCATGTCCGCGATCATAGCAGATATTACCGCCGGCAAATATTCGGATGTTGAACTCGCCGCTTTCATTACGGCCTGTACCGGTGACCGACTGGATCTAAAAGAGATCGTTTCCCTTACTAAAGCTATGATCCGGGCCGGAGAACGTCTTGATTGGGATGAGGCTATTGTAGTGGATAAGCACTGTGTCGGCGGGCTGCCGGGTAATCGTACTACCCCCATTGTGGTAGCCATCATCGCCGCTGCCGGGCTGACGATCCCCAAAACATCTTCACGGGCTATCACTTCTCCGGCCGGTACGGCCGATACCATGGAGACAATGGCGCCGGTGCAATTGAGTTTACAGCAGATCCGGGAAGTAGTGCGAAAGGAAGGAGGATGTGTAGCCTGGGGTGGCGCCGTTCAACTCAGCCCGGCTGACGACCGCCTGATCCGGATCGAGAAAGCGCTGGATATCGACAGCGAAGGACAAATGATCGCTTCTGTGCTCTCCAAGAAAGCTGCTGCCGGCGCCACGCATGTGGTGATCGATATTCCGGTGGGGACCAGCGCAAAGATCCGCAATCAGCAGGAGGCTGCCAGGTTAAAAACGTATTTCCAGCAAATCGGCATGCAGGTCGGTCTAGAGGTAGAAGTGATGATCACTGATGGTTCGCAACCCGTGGGCAGAGGAATTGGCCCCGCGCTGGAAGCCATTGATGTCCTGGCGGTATTGCGTCAAACGCCGGATCGACCCGAAGACCTGGAACAACGGGCCGTCAGCATAGCCGGAAGTTTATTGGAACTGGCCGGCCAGGCCGGAGTGGGCAATGGCCGGGAAATCGCACAGGGGCTCCTCGTGCGGGGAAAGGCCTGGGAAAAGTTCAAAGCTATTTGTGAGGCTCAGGGAGGCTTCCGGGAACCCCAAAGTGGTCATTTGCAGGAAAGTATCGTGGCTTCAGTGGATGGCAAAGTCCGGTCTATTGATAACCGGCGACTGGCAAAACTGGCTAAGCTGCTGGGCGCTCCGCTCCGAAAAGGTGCCGGTATCATGCTCCAATGCAAACTCGGACAACGATTGAAAAGCGGACAAACTATGTTTGTGATGTACGCCGAAACGCCGGGAGAATTGGCGTACGCCAAACTCTATTTACAACGTGAATTTGACTTCATTATAAATCTAAAATAAATGGACACCATACTATTTCCCCTACCCGGAAATGAACACCTGACCGAGCTGCTGGTACAGAAACTGAATGCCGAATACGGTTCAGCCACTATTCGTCAGTTCCCCGACGGTGAAACCTACGTGCGAATGATCTCCGATGTCACAGATAAGAAGGTTGTGCTCGTTTCGACGCTCGACCGGCCGGATGCCAAACTATTGCCGCTTTATTTCTTGTCCAAACTGGCAAAAGAACTGGGCGCTGTCTGTACCTGCCTGTTGGCGCCCTACCTGGCGTATATGCGCCAGGATAAGGTTTTTCTGGAAGGAGAAGGAGTCACTTCCTCCTATTTTGCCCGGCTGATCTCAAGCTTTGCCGACAGCCTGCTCACAGTTGATCCCCATCTGCACCGGATCCCGACGCTGGACACAGTTTACGATATTCCGACCCAGGTGGTTCATGCCGCCGGTCACCTGGCACAGTGGATCAGGAACAATATCACCCGTCCGGTATTGATCGGGCCGGATAGCGAAAGTGCTCAATGGGTATCGGCAGTAGCCCGGCAGGCGGATGCTCCGTTTATTGTGCTGGAGAAAGTGCGTCATGGGGATCGCCGGGTGGAAGTCTCGGTTCCGGAAGTAGAGACTTATCACAAGCATACCCCTGTGCTG
>JAGQXH010000535.1 GCA_020436695.1 Lewinella sp.
GGCAGGAATGCAATGGCCTTTGCGGCAAAACTATCGATGATAAAACGGCGTATGATAGGGTGGGAAAGCACTACCCGATTGTCGCAATAAATGGGAGATTTCAGGCCGGATGCCCAGGTAAAGGGCTTTTGCGGACTCAATTTTATTGCATTAATTTGCAGCAGCCTTTTAGCTACTTCTGCAGCAATGTTCATCAGCAAATTAGTTTTAGCAAATGTACAAAATCTACATTAATGACACGCCACTCTTTCTGGGAACAGAAGAGGAAATGCCGGCCAAAGAAGGATCGGATCAGATGCTGGTAGCCCGCTATCCAGGTAAATCCAAATTTCTACTCAATTACGTCGATATGTTGGAGAACACCGACCGTTGGGAACAGGTTGGTTTGTACGGACCCGATCCGGAACAGTTATGGGCCGATTTTCAGGAGCACTTCAAGCTGATCGAAGCAGCCGGTGGGCTGGTTTATAACAGGGGCGATAAAGCCCTCGTCATCTTTCGCAGGGATTACTGGGACCTGCCGAAAGGCAAGATCGATAAAGGAGAAACTCCGCCGGAAGCAGCCTTGCGGGAAGTGAGAGAAGAAACGGGCCTGCAACAGTTGGAACTGGGCCGGGAATTGCCGGTGACCTATCACACCTACCGGCTTAATAAAAAGCGCATCCTCAAACGCACTTATTGGTATGTGATGCGTACCAGTGAGGAGCAACTCATTCCGCAGGCCGAAGAGGATATCGAGAAGGCGGAATGGGTGGATATTCGATCATTCCTCGATGACAAGCCCCGGATCTATGGGAATATTCTTACTTTGTTGGAGTCGGCGATATAGGGGAAATATCAACCGATAGCCTTATATTTGCGTCATGCATCACAACAAGTGATCTCTTCATCTGTTGTATGTGCGTCTTCTTCCAGTGCAAACCGCCATTTGAACACTTGATTTTGGCTAAAACTCATCATTGAACATGGATACAGTTGTTGAAAAAAAGACAAGAGGCAAAAAGAAAAAAGAACAATATAGCAAAGAGACTTATCTGAAGTGGTATGAGCTGATGCTGCGCATCCGTCGTTTTGAAGAGCGTGCCCTGATGATGTACGGTCAGCAGAAGATCCGTGGTTTTTGTCATGTATACATCGGCCAGGAAGCACTGGCTGCCGGAATCGAGTCGGCCATTACCAAAGATGATGCCATCGTAACGGCTTACCGTCAACACGGTATTGCGCTGGGACGTGGCGTGAGTTCCGATGCGGCTATGGCGGAATTGTTCGGTAAGGAGACCGGTATTGTTAAAGGGAAAGGCGGCTCCATGCACTTCTTTGATGCTAGCAACCGTTACTTCGGTGGCAACGGTATCGTGGGGGCTCAGATCCCCATTGGTACGGGAATTGCCTTTGCCGAAAAATATAAGGGGACTAAAAATCTGTGCGTAACCATGTTTGGTGACGGTGCTGCCCGCCAGGGTGCGCTGTATGAATCTTTCAATATGGCCATGAGCTGGAAATTGCCGGTGCTCTATATTGTAGAGAATAACGGCTACGCCATGGGAACTTCCGTGAAGAGAACGTCAAATGTGACGGAGTTATATAAGATCGGTTCTGCTTTTGATATGCCCAGTGTAGTAGTGGATGGGATGCAGCCCGAAACGGTACACGAAGCCGTTAGTGAAGCCGTCGAACATATCCGCGCCGGCAAAGGCCCGTATTTCCTGGAGATCAGAACCTATCGCTATAAAGGCCATTCCGTTTCCGATCCGGCCAAATACCGTACCAAGGAAGAGGTACAGGAGTATCTGGACCGGGATCCGGTAAAACAAACGGAAGCCAGGATACTGAAAGAAAAAATTGCTACCGAAGAAGAGATCAAATCGATCAAGGCCAAGGTGAAAAAGGAGATCGATGACGCGGTGAAATTTGCCGAAGAATCCAACTATCCCGATCCTTCCGAGCTGTATACCGACAACTATACGCAGGAGGACTATCCATATATTATGGATTAGGCAGGGAGAGACCAGATCGATGGTTAAACGGTTAACTGGGGCCGGCAGGTATTTTTCAGGTACCTGCCGGCTATCAGTTAACCGTTTTTTATTGCGGAACGTACAACATTCACCAAAGTTTGTTTATTTTTGCGTGGCTTTTTTAAAGCTGCTATTTATAAGTGCTTATTAATCAGGGAAAAACAAGATTTTGGACCAATGGCAAGAAGAATAAAAAATCGTAAAAAGGCCGATGAGACCTTAGTTGATATTGTAGAGGTACGCGACCAGGCCCAGGGTTTTTTCGAAAAGAACCAGCGATTGCTTTTCGGTTTGGGGATAGCGTTAATCGTCATTTTCGGGGGGTACATCATCTATAAAAACTTCTATCAGGCGCCGAAAGAAGCGGAAGCGATCGACCAGATGAACCTGGCGCAGTACCAGTTTGAGCGCGATTCTTTTGCACAGGCACTGACCAATCCCGGTGTAGGCAGTAGCGGCTTTCTGGATATTATTGACAATTACGGTGGTACCAAAGCGGGCAATCTGGCACTCTACTACGCCGGTGTCTCTTATCTGAACCTGGGGCAATTCGAGGCGGCAGCTGATTTTCTGGAGGATTTCAGCCCCGATGGAGATATTCTCCCGGTTATGAAATATGGTGCTCTCGGAGATGCTTATTCTGAGTTGGGCCGTATGGATGATGCACTCAGCAGCTACAAGAAAGCCGTTAATCACAGTGATAATGATGTGCTGACTTCCTATTATCTGAAAAAACTGGGTATGTTGCAGGAAAAGCAGGGTGATCTGAAGGCAGCCAAAGAAGCTTACGAGCGGATCAAGGAAGATTTTCCCAATTCTCCCTATGCTTCTGATATCGATAAATATCTTACCCGGGTAGCGAATGCCGAAGGGTAATCCTTTTCAATTCTATTGAAGGATATCCCGGATCTTGGCTGATGCCAGGGTCCGGGATTTTTTTTTGAAATCGATCAGTTTTGGGGTGATCTTTGGCTTAAAACAATTACTTAATATTGGGGTAGGAGCTACAAAAACAATTCACCCATTCATTTTGTATTAATGTCAAATTATTTTCAATATGGCAAGTGCATCCAAGAACCTGTCGGCTTACGATGAAAAGAGCATACCGTCGGCCGAGGAAATGAGTTTCGGTATTATTGTTTCCGAATGGAATGCTGATATCACCCACGCACTCTACGACGGTTGCTATGATACCCTCGTAAAGCATGGCGCCAAACCGGACGCCATTCATACCGTACAGGTACCCGGCGCTTTTGAATTGCCGAGTGCTGCTAAGATGGTGGCCGCCTATCACAACCCGGACGCCGTTATCTGCATCGGCTGCGTGATCAAAGGGGAAACCAAACACGATGAATACATCAACAATGCAGTCGCTACCGGACTGGCCAATCTGGGAATGGCATTAGGCAAACCCATCATCTATGGTGTACTCACACCTAATGATGAAGAACAGGCCAAAGACCGGGCCGGCGGGAAACACGGAAATAAAGGCGTGGAAGCAGCCGTGACCGCGCTGAGAATGGCGGGATTGCGCAAGGAACTGAGTAAGGGCAGTAAGCGGCCGTTGGGTTTTAATTGAGGGTGAGGACCATTGGATTTATGGATGTTGGAACGTTTGGATTAATGTACTTTCTGACTTATGGTCTGATTGGAGTGTAGTCAATGATTTTCCCAATATCCCAATGTCCGAACGTCCCAATATCCCAATATCCCAATATCCCAATATCCCAATATCCCAGCGTCTCTAGCCTAAAGAAGTAGCGATGAAACTAAGTGTGATAGAAACCGGAAAGTTCAAACTGGACGGAGGTGCCATGTTTGGCGTGGTACCCAAAGTGATGTGGAAGAGAATCAACCCGCCGGATGAAAACAACCTATGTACCTGGGCCATGCGTTGTTTGCTAGTCGATACCGGAGAACGGCGCATACTCATTGATACCGGGATGGGAGATAAGCAGGGTGAAAAATTCCGTTCTCACTTTCATCCGCATGGAGATACGGATCTTTTATCCTCGCTGGCCGACAAGGGGTATAGTCCTGATGATGTTACCGATGTTTTGATCACCCATATGCATTTTGATCATGTCGGTGGAGCGGTAAGCCGAACGGAAACCGGCGATCTGGTGCCTACTTTTCCCAAGGCAGTATACTGGGCCGCTCAGAAACATCTGAACTGGGCTTTGGAGCCCAATCCAAGAGAAGCCGCTTCTTTTCTCCAAGAGAATATCGTGCCGCTGCAGGAGGCCGGCGTCTTGCAACTGATCCCTGATTCGGAAGAAGATGTGGAGTGGCTGCCCGGTATCCGGTTGCGATTCGTTTATGGTCATACGGAAGCCATGTTGCTGCCGATCATTACCTGTCAGGGCAAAACACTGGCGTATTGCGCGGATCTCATCCCTTCCAGTGGCCATCTGGGTTTACCCTATGTGATGAGTTACGATCTTCGGCCGTTGCATACCATGGATGAAAAGAAAAGACTGCTGGATGAAGCCGTAGCTGGAAACTATTATTTGTTTTTCGAGCACGATCCTTCAATTGCCTGCATCAGCCTGAAAAAAGATGATCGGGGAAGGATCGTAATGGATGAAGTAGTGGATGCAGAGCAGATCTTTTAATGTTGCGATCCTATGATGGTGAATAGGTAGTGAAAATTTCATAAGTTGAGAATTTATCGTAGTATCGCAGTCCCGATTTCGGTTCACAGTACCTCATACGGGATGGTTATTGCGCGGTGCGCATAACCTCATTGCAATATCGTAACATCAATAACATGCAGTATAAAAATGTTGGCCGCTCCGGCCTGAAAGTATCTTCTCTTTGTTTCGGTACTATGACTTTCGGTGATGTTTCGGATGAAGCTACCAGTAGTGCAGTTTACAGTGCCTGCCGGGATAAAGGCATTAATTTTTTCGATTGCGCCAACGTGTACGCCAAGGGGCAGTCGGAAGAGATCCTCGGCCGGTTGTGTAAAGGTCATCGTGAAGAAGTAGTACTCGCTACAAAAGGCTATTTCCCGATGGGAGAGGATGTTAACGCCAGAGGCGCCAGCCGTTTTCATCTCACCAAAGCGCTGGAAGGCAGCCTTAAACGACTGGGGACGGATTATGTGGATATCTACTACATTCACCACTTCGATGAATCCACGCCTCTGGAAGAAAGCCTGTCGACCTTGAATGACTTTGTGCGGCAGGGCAAAGTACTCTATCTGGGGTTGAGTAATTTTGCCGCCTGGCAAATTATGAAAGCTCAGTCCATTTGTGATCTTTCCGGTTATGCTCCCATTACCTGCCTTCAACCGATGTATAGTTTGCTGAAACGCCAGGTGGAATCGGAGATCCTGCCGATGGCCATTAGCGAGGGTTTCGGCGTTTTTTCCTATAGCCCGCTCGGTGGTGGATATCTCACCGGCAAATATCTAACAGATGAAGGTTCCGGTCGCTTTGATACCAGCAAGATGTATCAGCAACGCTATGAAGCGGAAACGAATCTGAACACGGTCCGGTCTTTTGTCGCTTTTGCAAAGGAAAATAACTATCATCCCGTCACGCTGGCCATCGCCTGGGCGGCAGGACATCCCGGCCTTTCTGCGCCTATTGTGGGCGCACGGAATAAGGAGCAGCTTAAGCCGGTACTGGATGTTATTGATTTTGAAATGACGGCGGAATTGCGGGAGACATTGTCCGGTTTTTCCCTGGCGCCGGCTTTGGCTACGGACCGGGAGGAGGAACGAATGTAAAGACAGAACGGAATTTTAAGGCCTCTCCGACGCAGGTTCAGCCTCTCCCATTGTATCAAGCCAGGTAAGAATTACTGAAGAAATTTTGTATTACACTTAATCCGTACGCCTTCAATTTTTTTTTAGAAAAAAGCCTCATTTCCCGATCTTGAAAGCCTGAAAAATCATCAAACTGCGGGTAAGATCAACCGTGCAGTTGTCCTTTTCCTGTGCATCTATTTGATCTAACTTTCCAATCAGCAAGTTTGGCGTTGGCTTTGCCTGCGTCGAAACCCCGAAACTTCTGTTTTATATAAATATTTCGTAACTATTTAGCACCCTCCGGGTGCGACTAAGAAGTTAGAGCCAC
>JAGQXH010000536.1 GCA_020436695.1 Lewinella sp.
CAGATCCACATCAATGGCGGTGACCCGTCCGCTCATACCGGCCGGCCCGATATTCCGGATCTTGATATCCTTGAATTGTTTCAGATCAATAGATTGTGCCGACAGAGAAAAGGTTAGCAGAAGCCCTGCCAGCAGGAGTAGTGAGTTTCGCATACTAGTGAACAGTTATAGAGTGATTTATTGAAGATGTTAAGTAACGTTCGAATAATAAGACCGACATTTATGGGTAGGCTATTTTGGTGCCAGACGAGCCAAAAAACGCAGGCATAGCCTAAGCTACGGCGAGTGTTTTTGGCGAAGCGTGGTGCCAAAAGAGGCAGCCAGAAAGTCGGGGTTATTTTTTGAACGTTCCTAAAGATAGAAATTTTGTTTCGGTTTAAACTTTGGGGAATTTGGCGGGTCGAATGAATGAGATGAAGGGACGTCGGGAAGTTTGGACATTTGGAAGTTTGGACGTTGGGGTTTAGGGACCTTATATCTATTCCAATCGCCATGATTCCAAAAGTCCTTTGGTCCCTATATCCAAATTTCCATAACTCCAAAACCCAAAGCCATGACCGCCAGATCGCTCCTTCTTGGAAGCCTCCTGTTAGTATCCACACTACACGCACAGGTAACCGGTAACATTCAATTCAGCAGTTCCGATATCCATCTGCCCAGAGAACAACCACAGGCCGTACTCCAATCGGACAACAGTATCCTGGTAGACGTTAATGCCATTATGAATGTGAAAGCCGATAGTTATGTGGCTGTGTTCAATGTTTCCCAAACGGCCCCGACCATCGAGCAGGTACAACAGCTCACCGACTCCCGGATACGATCCATACGCGAAGCACTGCAGCAACTGTCCGGTGTACAACAGGTATTTGTAGATATGCTTTCTTTAGTACCGGTATACGAACTGGAAGAGGATAAAAAGATCTTCAGTCGCAATACCTACGACGAACTGCCTGCCGGATTCGAACTTCAGAAAAACATCCACATACGCTATCAGGATCCGGATCTGCTGGATGAACTCATCCTTATTTGCGGCAAACAGGAGGTCTACGATCTGGTGAAAGTGGATTACTATGTAGAAGACTTTGCCGCGTACTATGACACGCTACGAGCGGCCTGCCGGCAATTCCTGGATCAGCGTCTGGCAGAATATCAGGTCAGCGGTATACAGATCGATACGACCAGAGCCCTGCTCGCGGAAAGTTCCGATTACAGCCAGCCGGTAGAACGCTATCGCGACTACAGCGCCTATATTGCCAATGCGTATCAGGGGCAGCAGCAAAGCAAGATTGTGCACCGACAGCGCAAAAAAATCACACAGTATTATCAGCCCATATCTTATAAAGGTTATAATATTGTGATCCACCCGGAGATCGTACAGCCGGTACTTCAATTTACTTTCAATCTCAAGGCCCGGTATTTTCTACCCAGGGAAAAGGGAGCGGAGAAGGAGATCTATATCCTAACGCCGGAGGGAAACCTGAAACGGCTGGCTATCGAATGATCCGGTATTATCTGACCAAGTTGATCCATTATGCGTCTGTCCCTGAAAGCGTACTTTCTTTATCTTCAATTGATCTTACCATTTTTGGGACAGGCCCAATTTGCCGGCGTGCATACCTTCGGAGGTGATGGCAATGACAACGGACAACACCTACTGGCCGGTCCTGATCACAGTTTTTTTATCGGCGGAACTATGGATGCAGCATTTTCGCCTCTGGAAACTGACTTGCCGGTCTATGGTCAGCAAGATCTCTTTTTCGGGCAAGTAGATCAGGATGGGAATTGGCTGTGGGCCCAAAGTGCCGGTAGTTTTCTCAACGATGAGCTGAAAGCCATTCGCAGCTTTCCCAATGGTGACCTGCTGCTGGCCGGCACGTTCTGGCTGGAATTCCATTACGGCAATCAGACCCTCACCGCTACCGATAATATCAAAGGGATATTCATTATATGCCTGAATGCATCGGGCAACTGGCAATGGGGCAAGGTGATCAACGGAGCGGATCTCAAAGAACTCACCGATGTGCAGATCGGCACCGATGGATCGATCTACCTAACAGGGCATTTTTCGGAAAGTATACAATTCGACGATCTACAACTGGAAGCCAGTGGAAACAATGATGCCTATCTGCTGAAACTGGATGATGTGGGTGCATTACTGGATTGGCAACAGCTGGGTACAAAAGGTAATACCCGTGGACAGTCCATTGCGCTTCACCCCGATGGCGGTTACTACTGGGGCGGCATATACAATGACACCCTCCTTTTTGATACTACCCAACTACTGGCCAATACCTTTGACCCGGACCTCTTTCTTATCCGCTATCAGGCGGATGGTGTGCCCCTTTGGATACGCAAAGCAGGCGGTGTTTTTGAAGTAGATCTTACCGGTATGGCAACCGATACGGAGGGCAATCTTTTGGCCACCGGTTTCTTTTTCGGAGTGGTCTCACTATCTGATGAGTTATCTATCCAAAGTCGCAACGGCAACCCGGATATTTTCCTGTTTAAATACAATGAGCTGGGCGATCCTATTTGGGCGCGGGCCGTGGGCGGCAGCTCCATTGATCAGTCGGCAGCGCTGGCTATACAAAACGACGAACTGATCATCGGCGGCCGTTATCAGGATCGGATGGCCTGGGACGACCTGTCCGTTCCAACGACTGATGGCGTTAGTGGTTTTGTGGCAGGTTTCAATACAGATGATGGCAGCGGCAACTGGCTGTATGCTATTCATACCGATGAATTTGCCTTTGTAGAGGATCTTATGTTTACAGAGCAGGGGCAGTTATTTGCACTGGGTAGTTTCCGGGGAAGTGCCCGGTTGGGAACGCTGACCATTAATAGTCCCGGTCAGTATGACGCCTTTTTGACGGAAATCATTCCAGGTATTACCCCTTCCTTTGAACCGGACAATGCAATTGATGTACTTATCTATCCCAATCCGGTTACCCATACATTGTATCTCTCTTTGCCGGAAGGCAGATTGGTTAACATCTACCTCTTTGATGCCAGCGGCCAATTACTTCGCAGTCGGCGCAGCAGTCAATTTTCTGAAGCCATTGATTTTTCCACCTTGCCCACAGGAACATATTGGGTTGAGGTACAACAGGGGAAAAGGAAAAAGACATACAGGGTAATCAAACAGGGTTGAGGATCATACTCCGTTTTCTTTCAGAGGTTAAAAAATCAGGCATTTCCATGCATCTGGTCAGCAACGTTTTGCTTAAATTGAAGCCAGAACGCCTCCGAATTTATCAGACTATAAAAAGTTGACACCCCTCATGAAAATGCCAGAGCGCATAAGATCTTTTCGAATATTGTCAGGGATGGTGTTATCCTTCGCGTTTTTCTCAGCACTTATCGATCCCACCGGTGCCTACGAAACCATAAAACAGCACCTTGAAGTCTATACCAATGACTATGTACCCGAAAAAATTTATGTGCAAACTGATAAGCCCTACTATACTTCAGGAGATACGCTTTGGTTCAAACTCTATCTGGTAGAAGCCGTTACCCATCTCCCAATTGCCAAAAGTAAAGTAGCGTACGTCGAACTTTTCTCCCCGGACCAGACCTTGCTTTCAGAACACCAGCTTTTCATTGAGCGAGGTGGAGCCCACGCGGAGTTTGTCATCCCCGCCGACGCCGGTAGCGGCCGTTATTTGCTCAGAGCCTATACCAATCATATGCGCAATCAGGGAGCAGCCTATTTTTATGAGCAAAGCATTCCCATCTGGTTTCAGAATATCGCAGAAAAAGGAAAGGCCGGTTCACCAACTGAAGAAGTGGTGACCACTCAACTGGAAAATGACGTACCAGAAGTGCGGTTTTTCCCCGAAGGCGGAGATCTGGTACACGGGATCACTTCTACAGTTGGGGTAAAAACGATGCTTTCCTCCGGCCAGGGCCTTCCTCTTTCAGGCAAGATCATCAACGAAGCAGGAGCGACTGAGGCACTGTTCAACACCTATAAGTTCGGACTGGGCTCTTTTACTTTTCAGCCGGATATCCGGAAGACCTACACGGCTGTTATTGAATTCAATGGGATTGAATATAGCTATCCTATCCCTTCCATAAAACTGGAAGGATATGTATTGAATATCAGAAATCAGAAAGACAATATTTCCGTACTGGTCAATACCAACATCGCAAATGGGCTGGATGGCGCTTTTGTAATCGGTCATTTGCGGGGCGAGTTGTTTTGTCAGGTGTCAGATGACAAGAACTCCGGTCAACTATTCGCCAATATTCCCAAACAGAACCTGCTGGACGGGGTGGCTACCTTTACCCTGTTTGCCCGGGACGGAGAACCGCTCTGTGAAAGACTTGTGTTCATCGAGAGTACCCGGGATGATATTGACGTATCGATCAGTACGGATCGGGAAACCTACGGACGGCGGCAGCCTGTAAAAATGGCGGTTGAAATTAAAAACTACCTGGGCATAACCGATAGCCTGTCCGATCTTTCCCTGTCTGTAACTGACGAAAGCAGTGTTGATCATCATCCTTATGCGGAGAATATAAAGACCTGGTTGTTACTGAATTCCGACCTCAGAGGAGAGGTCGAAAATCCCAATTATTATTTTGAAAAACCCGGCGACCGCCAGCGGACTTATCTTCTGGATGTATTGATGCTCACTCACGGCTGGCGACGCTTTTCCTGGCAATCTGTTCTAAGCGGTCATTTCGCTTCAGATTATCAGGCCGAAGCCGGCATTGTATTTAACGGAACGATCACCCGGGAGAGCAATCAAAGAAGATCGCTGGAAGCCAATGTGTTCTTCTCCGCTTTTGAAGCAGGAATATTCCTGGATCAATACGCCACCGATGAACAGGGCAGATTCAGCCTGGGCCCCTATTTTCTCCAGGACACGGTAGATGTATTGATCCAGGCCCGAAAAAAATTAAGTGAGAAAGAAGCGGCACGGGCCGAAAAGAAAGAAGAGTCTGGTTTAGACGGTCAACGCTACGTAGGCATTCAACTGGATAAAAAGACCAAACCGGACTTGCCGGCACTGGATACACCGACAGATCAGCGCTCCGCCATCTCCGACACCCTTCTCGATAAGTTTTTAATTGCCAGTCAGGAAAAGAAGAGAATGGATCGCCAGTACGATATGCGCTTAATAGAACTGGATGAAGTAGAGATCAGAGCCAAGAGAAAGGAGCAAACCGTATTCGAAAAAATAGTGCGGGAAAAATCCATTTATAATGAACCCAGTCACCGGCTAATACTGGATTCCATTCCTTCGGCGGCTGCAGCTCAAAGCATATTTGATCTTATACGAAGATTGCCCGGGGTCACGGTAAGTGGCTTGTTCCCGCAACAAACTGCTCGCATTCGTGGTACCAGCACCATCAGTTTAAGCTCTACACCGGCCTATCTCATTGATGGATTGCTGGTGGACGAATCGTTGATACAAGCTTATCCCGTTGCAAACATCTACTTCATCGATGTACTCAAAGGGCCGGGCACCTCTATTTTTGGACGTAATGGAGCTAATGGAGTGATCGCTATTTATACCCGGCAGGGAGCAAATGCACCCCAGGCCGTTAAACGTCCGCCTGGAATTATCAATTTTCGGTACGGCGGTTTTTACAAAGCACGAGAATTTTACGCTCCCGACTACAGCACCCGAAAGGAGATCCATATTAAGCCCGATTACCGCACAACTCTTTTCTGGGCTCCTAACCTTTTCACTTCTGAAGGGAAAGCCGAAGTATCCTTCTATACCTGCGATCATACCGGCAATTACAGATTGCGGGTGGAGGGCATCACCTCCAGGGGCGTTCCCGTATTTGCGGAAAAGACCTTCCGTGTCAAGTAACATCAATATTTTCTAATATTATTCCCACCTTTGGGATAATTTCAGACATCGGCAATGTCTAAAATTATCCTTAGTAGTTTGACGGAAATAAATGAAACAATTTTTTCTCCGTCTCTTATTCGTATAAACACAATCAAAATGGGAAGAAAAACAGAAAGTACTTTTAGAGTATTTCACCGTTACCTCGGCTTCTTTTTAGCCGGTATTATGGCCGTATATGCCATCAGTGGCATCGTACTGACTTTCAGAAACACCGATTTTTTGAAAAAAGATATG
>JAGQXH010000537.1 GCA_020436695.1 Lewinella sp.
AGGTACAGGAAACAGAAGCCAAAGTAATTGCCAATGCCAATAAACTGGCCGAAAGCCGGAACGAACTGGAGAATACACGTCTGGCACTGAGTACCGCCGAATACGAGTACCACCAGAAAGTGGCCAAAGCCCAATCGGAGCGCTATGCTACTCTCTCCACCCGCAGCGAGGCGGAGGCAGAGGTGGGTAAGTTGCAGATCCAGACAGCCAATTACCGGCAAAGGCAGCAGCTTTATTACATCACTGCCCCGCAGGACGGTTACATCACCCAGGCCCAGAAAGCCGGTATCGGCGAAATGGTCAAGGAAGGTGATCCCATTCTCACCATTATGCCCGCTCAATACCAACTGGCGGTGGAAATGTACATTAATCCTATGGATCTGCCGCTGATCACTACCGGTCAGGAAGTAAGGTTTATTTTTGACGGTTGGCCGGCTTTTATCTTTTCCGGCTGGCCCGGAAATTCATTCGGCACCTATACCGGTCAGGTAGTCGCGATTGACAATAATATCAGTGAAAACGGCAAATACCGGATACTGGTAGCGCCGTCGGAAGATACCGAACAACCCTGGCCCAATGCTCTCCGGCCCGGTTCCGGTGCACAGGGTATTGCCCTGCTCAACAATGTACCGGTCTGGTATGAGATCTGGCGGAAACTCAACGGTTTCCCACCTGATTTTTATCAGACAAAAGCCATGGAGGACAAACTTAAGATGAAGGCTCCGGCTAAAAACATAAAATAAGTTATGAGCCAACGAGTCGTA
The DNA here is from genome assembly GCA_020436695.1 of Lewinella sp. Taxonomy (GTDB): domain Bacteria; phylum Bacteroidota; class Bacteroidia; order Chitinophagales; family Saprospiraceae; genus Flavilitoribacter. Next base: position 765 of record JAGQXH010000537.1, read on the forward strand.
GGTCGTAAGTCAGTCAATCGCAGACTTACTGTAGATGGACTGACGATTGCCGACATACAACCAATATCAGCAGAACTTATCGCCGGCCGATGCCGGGTAAAGAAATCATAAAAATGCTCTTCAATCCAAGAACATACCTATTGCTTTTCGGGCTACTGTTCTCCCATTTGCTTAGCGGACAGGAGAATGACACTACGGTGCAAATACTTAGTCTGGATGACGTTCGGGAGCGGATCATCCAACATCATCCCTATGCCCGACAGGGAGATCTGCTGCTCCGGTCAGCCGAGGCAGAAATGCGGTCGGCACGAGGCGGTTTCGATCCTAAACTTTACGCCGACTGGCAGCAAAAATCCTTTAAGCATACGGAATATTATACCTTCAGCGAAAGCGGTTTGAAGATACCTACCTGGTACGGATTGGAAGTAAAAGGTGCTTTTCAAACGGCCCGCGGGACTTACGTCAATCCGGAAAACAACCTTCCTGCAGCCGGGCAGGCGGTAGTCGGTATCAAAGCATCCGTGCTTAGAGGGCTCATGATCGATGAGCGACGGGCCACCTTGCAGCAGGCCAGAATAATAAACGAGCGCAGCATTGCCGAACGGCAGGCTGTTATCAACGATCTTTTACTAGAAGGAACCAGTGCCTACTGGGAATGGTGGGCGGCTTACCAGACAAGAGCGATCTATAGCAGGGCACTGCAAAACGCCCGCGAACGTCAGCTGGCTATTGTAGCCAGCTATCAGCAGGGAGATAAACCCGCTATTGATACCCTGGAATCTTTTGTGCAATTGCAGAACCGGATGATGGAGCAGCAACAGGCCGAACTGGATTTTCGGAACGCCGGGCTCCAATTGTCCAATTTTCTCTGGGAGGAAGGTGAGATCCCTCTGGAGCTTAAGATGGGTACTGTACCCCAAGCCCCAGCGCCGGACAACGGGAACGTATTAGTTGCTGAATTGCCGAACTGGCTGGCGAGTCTCGGGGAGCAACATCCTGATCTGCGTGTTTATCAACTGAAAATAGCCGGGCTGGAAGTAAGCCGACGACTGGCAGCCGAGCAGCTCAAACCAAAACTGGATGTTGAATACAATCTGCTGGCCAACGGTCTGGATTTTGCCTACGACCGGGATACCGAAGCCGGCATTCCTTATCTATTGACCGAAAATTATAAAGTGGGCATCCGGTTTGAAACGCCGTTGTTCCTGCGCAAAGAACGCGGAAAACTGCAACTGACCGATGCCAAGTTGCTGGATGCCCAATACGACCTGCAACAAAAACAACTGACCGTCAGCAATAAGGTACGATCTTACTTCAATGAATGGCAGATTACCGGGGAACAGCTCGAGCTTTTCAGCGAGACGGTTGCTAATTACCGGCGACTGCTGGAGGCGGAGATACGCAAGTTCAGCATTGGGGAAAGCTCCGTTTTCCTGATCAATTCCCGGGAAAATAAGCTGATCGAGGCGGAATTGAAACTCATCAAGCTACAGGCCAAATTACCTAAGTTGGAAGCTTCGGTACGCTGGTCGGCCGGGCAATTGAGCAGGTAGCCAGGGAGGGTGCGGATGTTTAAAGAAGTAATAAGCGTCTGAGAAGTGATTTAATAAAAATCAGTTGCCGGTTGCCGGTTAATCAGTTGACTGACCGGCAACTGGCAACAACTCCTTGTATAAGGAATAAGCCTTATTCAGACTTGATCCTGCGTTGCTCATCTTCCAGACCGGTACGCCGGCGACGTGCTGCTTTCACTTCGTCGTTACCGAAACGATAGGAGAAATTCACATTCAGACGACGGCTATCCCAGTTACCACCCGCTTTCATGTAGAGTGAGCCGAACTGGCTGATACCTGACCATCGATTGGTCCTGAAAACATCGCTAACCGATACTTTCAGATTGGCTCTGCCCTCCAGGATCTTCTTCTGCAAGCCTATGTCTACATTACCCATGGCCTTCATTTTAAAGGTACCACCCCAGATACCCGGAGAATTATACCATCCCGAAATTTCCAGTTTAAGGTCTTTCGGCAGAGAGAAAGCCTGTTGGGCGTACCCATTAAAAGAAGTTGCCTGCAAGTCCACGATCTTTCCATCTCCGTAGTCGGCCGTATTTTCAGTACGTGACCCCGTTAGGCTAACGTAACTGTTCCACCATTTGGTGATCTGAATGGGCGCACTGAAGCTGAGGCTGTATACATCCTGCTGTGCCAGGTTGAGCCAGGTGATAAAGCTCGCACTAACACCGGAGGTATCCGTGATCCGTGTAATAAGGTCTGTGGTACGGCTGTAGCTCAGGCTGGTGTTGAACCGGTACTTGTAGGTATGCGTGAGCTGGAAATTGTGCGAATACTGCGGATTCAGAAAAGGGTTCCCTTTTTCAAAGGTCAGTTCATCCAATCGGTTTTGGAAAGGGTTGAGGTCCTGGTAACTTGGGCGATCAATACGACGGCTGTAGGTCAGCTGTAAACTATTCATCTGGTTGGCCTGGTAGGTCAATCCACCGGATGGGAAAAAATCCAGATAGCTTCTTTTCACATTGTCCTCTTCGCTGGCCATGTAGGCAGTGAGGTCTCCCTCGGAATTAGTCTGTTCCGCCCGAAGCCCCAGCTGATAACTCATTTTTTCGGAGATCTTTCCTGAATAATTGGCGTATGCGGCATTCACATTTTCTTTGTAATCAAACTGATTGCTCCGGGTTTCATCCAGGTCCTTGTCACCATTGATCACGTTGAAGAAATTGAAGGTATTATCGGTATTTACCTGCGACAGTTTGATACCGACACCCAGTTTACCCCCAAACAGATTGCGCTCGTGATCGATCTTAAAGGTGGATATATTGATGGTGGTCGGCGTTTCATTCGCATAGATCCGCTCTTCGAAGATCTCCGTACCGGTAGGATCGGTATAGCGGTTGGGCTGATATTCGTCTCCGTCATTCTTGAACAAACCGTAGTCAGCATCTACATTCCAGGTAGTACCATTACCGCCATCGAACGCGTAATTCAGGTTGAAGTTGTAGTTGGACCGCATACCATTATGGATGTTACTGGCCAATAGCATGCTGTCCACTATACCCGAGCCGATAACGGCAATAGGTGTACGACTGTTCGAGTTGCCGTGATAATCGCTGATATTACCATTGGTCATAAAACCGATCGTGCTTTTCTTGTTCAGGAACAGATCGGCTCCCACCCGGAAATTGTGGTTGTTCCAGTTGCTGAGATTAATGTTACGCTGGTCAAAAGAAAGGCCGGATTGCTCACGGTACAGGTTGAAGATGTTCTCGTTCTTACCTTCTCCGTAGCCGTAGCTACCAAACAGGTTTACCTTTTTATTGCGGTAGTTGCCGCTCAGTTTGGCATTGTAGCGTGGTAATTTACCAATCGAATATCCAGCGTCGAAACTACCGTTGGCTCCCAGGTTCTTATCCTTTTTGAACTTGATGTTGATGATACCGCCGTTGCCCTGGGCATCATATTTGGAAGAAGGATTGGTGATGATCTCAATGGATTCGATCTCGCTGGATTGCAAGGTAGACAGATAGGAAGCCAGATCACTGCTACTCAGCGGTGAGGGTTTACCGTCGATGTAGACACGGACCCCACTACGGCCCTGCAACATGATGTTATCGTTGTTATCCACCATGACGCCGGGTGATTTACGCAGTAATTCCAGTGCAGTATTTCCCTGTGCGTTGATGCTTCCATCAACATTGAAGACCATTTTGTCAGGCTTCACTTCGATCAGGGGTTTCTGTGCCTTGACTACTACCTCAGCGAGATCATTGGTAGCCGGCTGAAGACGGAAAGCGGGTAGTGCCAGGGTTTTCCCGGCCTCTACCACCAGGCTTTCCGATTTAAAGTCGGGTAATCCTACAAAGGAAGCTTTTATCCAGTAGTCTCCGGCGGGAATGCCGCCTAATTCGAAGAGTCCTTTGTCATCCGTTATTTCGGCTTTCACCATATTGGTGTCGGCAACTGTAAACAAAATGACATTGGCATAACTAATGGGTTTCCCCTCTGCATCCAGCAGAGAGCCGGTGATCTTTCCGGCGGATTGGGCGTAAAGAAAGTTAAGGCTGCCGGCCATTGCCAGCAGGACAATTACAATGTTTTTCATGTCGGGCGAATTAAAATACTAGTGAGCGCAACCGTGCGTTAGCGTGCACGGCAGGTGCTCAATTGTTTAATTTGAATGTGGTGCAAATGTAGGTTCATCTCCACGAGAGGCTAAATTATTTCGACAAGTGAACGTATGCTGCCATCAACTACCAGGAAAAGCTGACCGAAGTAAAATGCAGATCCAGGCTGTGCGTCATGTTCTCACTTTTCTGTAAACAATAGCTGTATCAAACGCACTTTAAGATCTTCCGGATTACCGAAGGAATCCGGATTGGATCGGTTCGTATTACTCCGCATGAGCAACGGCGATGTGGTAAGGGTCAGCCGTACCTATTTGGAAAAATTCAGAGAAATTATTTTTTAATTGTCCTAAATCAAAAATAGTAAGCCGATCCGTCAATCCCCGCCTGGACTTTTCGGCTTTTCACCAGTTCTCTTATTTCGAATTCACTTGATGACTTACGACTGACGTCACACCAAAACCAGAGCGAAGATCATCTGTTTCATTAGTAAATGTTCCCGGAGATTTCATAAAAAAGCCTTCAGGCAAGAGAGGAAAGGGAATATTTTTAACTTTATCGAATGTTTAAATATAAGTTGACTAATGAATAAGCTGAGCAATCATTTTTTTCGCATAATTGCCTTATTTGCTCTGGCGGCAGTGCTGTTCTCCTGTAGTGAGGATATGCGGCAAAGTCTGCGTCCGGTACCAACTGCCTATGGTAAGATCAACCAGCTCGTTGTGATTGCCGATGACGACCTTTGGGAAAGTAATATCGGAGATACCATAACCTGGTATTACGCCGCGGCTTACCCCATTCTGCCCCAGCCGGAGCCCATTTTCGATCTGGTTCATTTTACGCCTTATGAACTGGAAGCACAACCGATGAAAAGAGAGTTACGCACCTATCTGATCGTGGCCGACCTGTCGGACGAAGATTCTCCGACCGCCAAGATGATCCGCCAGGACCTGGGTTCGGAAAAGCTGAGTCGGTCGATGGATGACGAGACCTATAATGTAACCATCGGGCGGGATAAGTGGGCCAAGGGACAGATGCTGATCTACCAATTCGGCTGGAATAAGGAACAACTGATCGAGAATATTAAAGCCAATTTCCCGGCGGTATACCAGCGCATAGATAAACTGGAACAGGACCGGATCGCGGCCACTATCTTTTTCCAGGGTGAAAACCACAAGATCCAGGACGAAG
>JAGQXH010000538.1 GCA_020436695.1 Lewinella sp.
GTATTCGGCCAATGGTTCTTCCGCAAAATCAGCCATCTGCTCCAGTCTGGTGATCGAACTGTGACCGGAAATCGCAACAAACTTGCCCGGGAAACGAGCGCCTAATGATAAGGCCCCATATCCTCCCATCGATAGCCCACCGATGCATAGGGAAATACTCTCTTTTGCAGAGGGAATGGTCTCCCTGATCACCTGCGGCACATCTTCCACGATCCAACGGTCAAAATGTTTGCCGTGATGAGCAAAATACGCGGAGCCGTCTCCCCACAGACCGTCAGACGGCATAGCCACAATGGCCGGACGGATCTCTCTTTTCTTGATGAGTCGGTCCGCAGCGCGATGGGCTCCTCCCATCCAGGCCCAAACCCAGGCGGAACCGTAAACGCCGTGCAGCAAAATATAAATGGGAAGATCACTTATTCCATCTTCTACTTCGGGGACAAACAGGCAGATATCTCCCCTTCCCAGCAGGTTCGGCGTCTTCACGGTCAGGAACCGCAGTCCTTCCTGTTCAAAGGCCGGGTCGGAGAGCTCTATCGTTCTGAATTGACTGTTGGTTTCCATTTATTATGCTGTTGCCCGTATTCTAAAATACCACCACACCCTTAGCATTCCTACCCGCCAGCATATCATCAAAGGCCTGCTGCAGTTCATCCAGGGCGTATTCGCGGGTGATCATTTCATCCAGTTTTAGTTTACCTTGGCGGTAAAGTTGCATGAGTTTTGGAAAATCGATCTGCGGACGGCATTTCCCGTAAAGTGGGTTGATGTAGATCTTATCCCATTCAAACAGACGCATATCGATCGTGATATCCTGCTCGATACCGCTGACCTGTACGGCGGTACCTGCATTGCGCACCATGGCCAGCGGAGCTGCTCCCAGTGCCGGAATGGCGGTGCATTCAAAGGCATAGTCGGCACCGCGGTTTCCGCACATGGCTTTTACCTGTTCGGCAGCCCGCAGTAAACCCTCATCCGCCTGATCGGCGAGGATCACGTCTGTAGCACCAAATTGACGGGCCAGTTGCAACTTGGATTCTTTGACATCAATGGCAATGATCATGGCCGCTCCGGATAAATCTGCTGCCTGTATGACATTCAAACCGACCCCGCCACAGCCTAGAACAACGACGGAACTACCGGCCGGTACTTTGGCAGCACTTACCACCGAACCGTAGCCGGTCATTACGCCACAACTTACGATACTCGCTGCGGAAAAGTTAACTTCACCCTGTTCTATCCGGACCAGTGCCGATTGCTTCACCAATGCATACTCACTGAGCGTGCCCAGATTAAAGGATCGCTCGATGGGCCGGTCTTTCCATTGGGAGCCTTCCAGGTGAGCGTGTCCGGGCGTATAGCCATTTCCTCCGGCCACCACCGGTGAGTTACGCTCACATAAGTGCTGATTGCCTTCCTGGCACTGGAAGCAGGTCATGCAGGGTGTAGCCCAGTTGAGGATCACGGCATCTCCTTCCAACAGGTCATCCACAGAAACGCCGGTCCTCATGACTACGCCGGCTCCTTCGTGCCCCATAACGATGGGCTTGCCCCAGGAAAGGGAATCGTAGTCGGTATGACAAAGGCCGGCCGCTTTCATTTTTACGATCACTTCATCCGGGCCGGGATCGGAAATAGCGATCTCATCCAGCACAAAATGGCCGTTACCGGTTGCAATCGCACTCTTGGCAAAGATTGGCATGTATCAGTCTATTTATGCATTGATATTTTACCGGCACAAAATAAGCATCAAAAAGAACAGCTGCCGGGTCATGCCTTGATGAATTGTCACTATCAATTCAAAAGACTGTCATCTACGGTAATATCGGCCGGTTCCCGGTAAGTTGGTATTTCAATACTCCCCTTAAGCGGAGCCTGAATCACTTCCGGATTGCCCTCTACTTTCACCCATACCTTCCAGCCATTGCCGGCGGCGTATTCCCGGTAATCCTGATAACCGGAATAATAGGGTTGCCAGTCGTCATCGCTACCCCCAATGCGCACGTAGAGTTCCCGGCCTCCGGTGCCTTCTATGAAAGCCGCATAAACGCCTCTTTCCCGTGCATTGTTCTGGGTGTGAATATTACTTCCGCTATTGACCCCAGCTACTTTTCTCGCGTTGATGAGGGCCTTGATCTTTGCCTGCAGATCCGTTCCCCAATCGAAGTAATGTTTCCAGTAGACCGTAGGCACACCCGGATGGGTCAGAATATAGGCATAAGCCTGTTCCACCTGCCAGTTGTTTTCGAAGTTATCTTGGTCATGGTGTTCCTGCGGCTGCCCATCCTCTTCGGTGCGGTAGCCGGTATCGTGATTTTCCAGAAAGGTTACTGCCCGGTTTCGCCAGGGATGATTGTCCGTGTTATCTCCGATCAGGCCAAGGCCGTTGCCAAATCCATACCAGGCATCATAGTTGCCCTTATTATCTTTTAGTGTAAAGAAAGTGGTGAAATCAAACACGTTACTGGCCGTAGTCAGGTCGCCTGGTGTAGTGGCCGTATACCAGACCCAGCCACGTTGAGCGGCTTGTTTGTCCCAATCGTACTCCCCTACCGAAAAAGTAGGCTTACTCGCCCGGTTATACACAGCGATCCATTTGGCGTGGTAGCCATGTACCATATCGTATCGCCAGCCCCGATAACCGAAAGACTGTAGCTGGAGCAAATAACGGATCAGATCGCGGCGCACTTGCTCATTAGTGTGGTCAATATCCCGAAAAGCATCGTAGGCATAAGTTGTACCACCGTGTTGGGCGTATTCCGTAGGATTTTCTTCAGGGGCGCCTCTTTCAGCCACCGGGGTATTGTACACTTCAGAATTGGGGTTGAGGAAAGCTTCATCATCCCGGGTAATCGCCCAGGTGCCCCATCCCGGATTGGTAAATCCCGCCCAACCGTTGGTACCGTCGCGATGGTTGATCACAATATCTGCAACGGGCTCTACACCGTTTTGTAACAGTGCTTCCAGCATCTGCCGGTGCAGCTGTTGGTCACCGTAGCTATTGTTTAAATTGAAATATTCTTTCGGATTGTAGCCGGCACTCAAGCCACCGGAGAAAGAAGGTGGCGGGAGCCAGATCAGATCAAAGCGCCCATCATGCAGCACTGCTGCATTATCTTTTACGATCTCGTACCATTTCTTATTACCGAATTGCGGAAAGCGATCAGTATGGCCATGCCGGTAAGACTCCCAGTAAAAGCCCTGGAGCATCACCCGGTCATCATTAAATCCCGACTGACCAAGTGAAGGATTACACTCCAGCAAACCGGATAGGGCCAAAAGTAGAACGATCAGATACTTCATGTGAACCATCAATGTTTAGATTGGAAAAATGTACTTGATAAATGCCTGCTCTATCCGAATATCCGACCGCATTTAACCGGTCGATGAGCTATGCTATGCATGCAACAGTATACAGGAAGCAACGATGCTGCTTCGGAAATGTTCTATCGTCCTCCATTTTCTTTAATTAATGGTCCAACTATTCCTTTTGGTCCTCTACCGCTTCTCCGGAAAAATGCACATAAGTAAAGCATGCCGGCACGTGCGAATCCCATACACCATGCGGACTCCAGGCCCAGCCGCCGGAATCCTTGGCCGGTTCCGCTTCTTTGTATTGATTAAAGCGGGAGAAATCCATTCTCCAGATATCGTTGGACCTGGGTGGCATGGCCCGGTCTTCTCCTACGGACAGAATGGAAAGGCCTGCCCACGGGACTGCCAGTTCTACCGTCCATCCCCGATCACGGTCTTCACTATTGTTGATGGTGCCATCGGTAAAAACGGCACTTTGCAGTCCTTCAAGATCCCAGTTCCAGAATCCTATTCTCGGCCCCCGGGGATGAGGCCGATAGCCTACGCCATTAAATATCCTTCTGCCTGGCGCATCATAACTAAGTCCGGGTAGGTTGTGAAAGCCCCCCTTTTCGTAGGCTTCTTCCCAGACAAACAGTACTTCATAGATGGTGCCGTAGGCATTGATCTCAAACTCGTAATACACATCCTTACCGGCGATAAATAATTCCACATCATTGTTCTGATAGATCAAACCGTCTCTTTCAGTAATGCTGGCCTGCAGATCCGGTTCTTCTACCCAGTAAGCAACATAAAGATTTTCATCATCCCACATAACAGCAGCCCGGGTATCGTGGATGGTTGCTGCTCCCGAGATCAGATCCCGGAACGGGGGCGATTGTGGCGCGAGCTGCCATTCTGTTTCATCCAGTCGTCCATCGATGGTCGGTGGATTGGATGTCCGGTAAGCATAATAGTGGGGGATCTCAAATTGATCGCAGGGGCTTTCTGCCATAGTATTAGAAGCGGCCGTATTAACGGTAAGTTGAGCCCCTGCGCCACAGCTGTAAAACCAGGCGAGGAAAAACAAAAGGATGTTTTTCATATAAGTAATCTTCGTGCCGGTACGATATTTATTCAAAAAAGAAGAGTGTAAAGCTAACTATTTTCAGGTAGGGCTAACGTGGCAGGTAATGGATTTATTTTTCATCTTGTATTATTCGGTGACAACCGCTTTGTTATCAGATCCAATATAGACGCCGGGGCTTCCACACGCAGCAGGTTCTGCGCCAGAAAACTGCGGTAGCCGCCATCTCTGACACTCCAGAAAATGATCTGTTCGGGATGATCCTGACGGGGCTGCACTTCGGTTTTCTCACGGGGCAAAAATGTGGGATTGAGGGTAGCGAGCTTACGTACCACTACCCCATCTTTTCTTCGAAATACGATGGGCACAATATCCGAAAATTCTTTTTTCTACCAACATTAAATCCCTAACGGGATTTTTTGCTACACATCAAAGAAAAACACTAAATACATACCAGCCAGATCGTAAAATCCCTCCAACGATCTTCCCCAAAGAACAAAAATCTTCAATCACAAAAACGAAATTTCTAAAAAATGCAAAGAAAAATTTACACATTTACAAATTGAGTAGTGATAATCTATACTAATGATAAGATTAACCTATTTTTTCCATATCCCTGATCTCTCAGGATTTTTACTATATTTCGACCGAATTCAAAAAAGCACCTATGCAGTCTGAGATTATCAAATTTAACAAAATCCTCGTCGCCAACCGGGGAGAAATTGCCATTCGGATATTAAGAGCCATCTCCGAATTAAACATAAAAACCGTAGCCATTTATACGTATGAAGACCGCTATTCTCTCCACCGATATAAAGCTGATGAGGCTTATATGGTCGGAAATGAAGAAGAACCTCTAAGTCCTTACCTGGACATTGAGGCTGTTATTTCGGTCGCAAAGCGAAAAAATGTAGATGCCATTCATCCCGGTTATGGATTTCTGTCTGAGAATGCGGAGTTTGCACAGAGGTCGATTGAAGCCGGTTTAAATTTTGTTGGCCCTAGTCCGGAAGCAATTAGAATAATGGGTAGCAAAACTCTAGCCAGAGAACGCGTACAAGAGCGCGGAGTGCAATGTACGCCTGGTTGTGCGAGCGGTCTATCCGACCAAGAGTTAGCGACACGCGCTGCTGAGATAGGGTTCCCGGTATTGATTAAAGCAGTCGCTGGTGGCGGCGGACGGGGCATGAAGGTCGCCACAACGGCAGAAGAATTAAAGAACTTGTTACCCAGAGCTAGAGCTGAAGCAGAGAAGTTTTTTTCAAATCCAGATGTGTATTTAGAAAAGTACATAGAGCAACCTAGGCACGTTGAGGTGCAGGTGTTTGGAGATAAGCATGGAAATATTGTGCACATGGGCACGCGAGAGTGTTCGGTACAGCGTCGACATCAAAAGCTGATCGAAGAAGCACCAGCACCTTTTCTAAGCGATGATTTGCGAAGCAGGATTCATGAAGCAGCAGTTAACGCTGCTCGCAGTGTTGATTACTACAACGCCGGTACGGTTGAGTTTTTAGTGTCAAATAATGACTACTATTTTCTCGAAATGAATACGCGAATTCAGGTTGAACATCCCGTAAGCGAGGAGGTCACTGGTATAGATTTGCTTGCCTTGCAGCTTAAAGTTGCAATGGGTGAGGCGTTCGACTTTAAGCAGGAGGATATAATATTTTCCGGCCACTCGATAGAGTATCGAATTTATG
>JAGQXH010000539.1 GCA_020436695.1 Lewinella sp.
AGTACAAGAACTATTTGTCTGTGCCGTTGATGACAACAGCTTAATATGGTATAAACGGTTCCGCCTCGGTGAACGCGGAGTCGGCCATTTCAGCAGTGCCTATATACCTGCTGCCCAAACGATCATCCCCGGGGGAACTATCTATTGGATCTCACTAAGTGTGGACGGGAAACTGTATGCACAAAAATTTGTGCGGATGTAGCGAATTATTGAAGCGATTTAAACTTTTCTAATGGTCTGCGCACCAATCCCTTATAAAACCTGGCTTCTGCGTTTCCCTCGCCCGTACCTTCCAGGTACGCACTCGGAAAGCCTCATCGCCAGAACTCATAAGGGCTGGCGCTCGCCGGCACAACAAAAGTTTAAATCGCTTCATTGACTGAGGTTGTCTAAATCTTCCTCACTAGGCTCCAATACACGGTTTTTCCACGGGAATTAAATACCAGCCTACACGATTTTAATCCTGTTCTTGACCTTTCCGGGGCAGCAGGACATAAATCAGTGCTTTCAATGAAAAAACCCGGGCCGCCGCAACACCCGCCCTTCCAGTACATTCTGGAAAACGCCTCCGTCCACCGCCAGCTTTCCATTAATGATCACGTATTCAATACCCCTAGGATAGCGATGCGGATCTTCAAAGGTCGCTTCATCCTTGACCGTTTCCGGATTGAAGATGGTGATATCGGCATAGTTACCTTCTTTGATCAGTCCTCGGTCAGTCAGCCCTAGTCTCTGCGCGGGCAGGCTGGTCATCTTTCTTACGGCTTCCTCCATGGTGATTACACCTTCTTCCCGCGCGTAATGCCCCAGCACCCGTGGGAAGGTCCCATAGGCCCGCGGGTGCGGATGCCCCTGCCCGGGCGTACTCAGGCGCCCATCGGAAGCCACCATGCTGAAGGGGTATTGCATAATACGTTTGACATCGCCCTCGTCCATGGCGTGAAAAATACAATTGGCGCCCCGGTGCAATTGGGCTTCGATCACCAGATCGGCACCGTTTTTAATATTAGGTTCCAGATCTTCAGACACGGCCCAGTCATAAAGGGTTTTTCCTTCCAGTTCCGGTTTCCAGTTAAAGCGGCTGAATTGCACCCGCCGCAGATCACCGCCACCGCGGTCATTCACCAGATTGTACATGATGCCCTGCCGGATACTATCACGCAGAACCGGATCTTCACACCGTTTGGTGAATTCCGTTATGGGATGCCCTTCCAGTGCCCACGAGGGTATCAGAATACTGATGCTGGTGTGGCTGGCGGTGTAAGGATACTGATCGACCATTACATCCAGGCCGGCGGCCCGGGCCGAATCCACCATGGCCAGTGTTTGCCTGCTTTTTCCCCACATAGGTTGCCCCATAGCTTTATGATGGGTAAGCACCACCGGAATATTCGCCTTTTCGGAAATAGTAATGGCCTCACTGACGGCTTCGATCAGGCCCAGTCCCTCTTCCCGTAAATGCGAGGTATAGATGCCACCGTTCGCTGCCGCCACTTTCGACAGGGCTATGATCTCGTCCAGTTTGGCGTAAGTACCCGGCAGGTATTTAAGGCCGGTAGAGATCCCAAAGGCCCCTTCGTCCATAGATCGCTGTATCCAGGATTTCATCTCTTCCAGTTCTTCCGCCGTGGGTTCCCGGTTGACCAGTCCCATCACATTATTACGTACAGAATTATGCCCCACCAAATAGCCGACATTCAACCCGATACCTTGTTCTGTCAGTTCATCCAGATATTCTCCGAGCGGTAAGGGCCCACCACCATCCGGGCCGCCCAGTGCCGTAGTCACACCCTGCCGCACATGGCTCTCCGCATTAGGCATGGTAGTCAGCGGCTCCAGATGGGCGTGCACATCGATGAAGCCCGGGCTTACCCATAGTCCGGTTGCATCGATGGTACGTTTGGCCTTCAGTTGCAGGTCAGGTCCCACTTTGACAATCTGGTCCTTCTTAATGGCCACATCTGCCTTCACAGCTGCACTTCCGCTTCCATCAATAACCGCTCCGTTTTTGATTAACAGGTCCATTTTCGGGGAACAGGCACTTAGCCCGATCAGGATCAGTAACAGCGTAAATAGTCTTGGCATAGGTATTGGATTGGTGGTGTTTGGACGTTCGGGCGAAATTATCAACACTTTCGTCTCAACGTCTCAATTTCGAAACATCTCAAATTCTCTTTCCTTATCACAATTGCTAAATTTAGGAGAAAATAGTGCACCATCAAATCCATACTTCATGAAAAAACTCTTTTTCTTTTTACCATTGTTATTCCTGCTGGCCTGCCAACCCGAAACTACGGAATATGACCTGTTGATTACCAACGCATTGATCTACGATGGTTCGGGTTTCGCCCCGGTGAGCGGTTCGGTGGCAGTGAATGCGGATACTATCGCAGCCGTCGGCGATTTACCCAATGCCATGGGTAAACAGGAAGTAGATGCCGGAGGAATGGTGGTCAGCCCCGGTTTCATTAACATGCTGAGTTGGGCCACGGAATCTCTCGTTGAAGACGGACGCGGCATGAGTGACATCAAACAGGGAGTTACACTCGAGGTGATGGGGGAAGGCTGGTCAATGGGCCCGCTGAATGAGGAATTGCGGGTAACTACTCAGGCCGATCAGGGAGATATCAAATACGATATAGAATGGACCACACTCGGAGAATACCTTACCTATCTGGAAAAACGGGGCGTTTCCCCCAATGTGGCTTCTTTCGTTGGCGCCACGACGCTCCGCCTGCACGAGATTGGTGCCATCGACCGGGAGCCAACTTCCGAAGAACTGGCGCGTATGAAAGAGTTGGCCCGTGTAGCCATGGAAGAAGGTGCGCTGGGTATCGGTTCCTCACTGATCTATGCCCCGGCCTTCTACGCCAAAACCGATGAGATCATTGAACTCTGCAAGGTCGCTTCGGAATATGACGGTGTCTACATTACCCACATGCGCAGCGAGGGCAATAAGATCCTGGAGGCCGTAGACGAAGTGATACAGATTGCCAAAGAAGCCGATATTCCGGCCGAGATCTACCACCTGAAAGCCGGCGGTAAAAATAACTGGCCGAAAATGGATCAGGTGATCGCCAAAATTGACAGTGCCCAAAAAGCAGGAATCGAGATCACTGCCGACATGTATAATTATGTAGCCGGAGCCACCGGACTGGACGCCTCCATGCCGCCCTGGGTACAGGAAGGCGGCTATAATGCCTGGTCCAAACGACTACAGGACCCCGCCATCCGGGCTCGCGTAAAAGCAGAAATGAAGACTGATGCCATGGATTGGGAGAACCTTTACGCAGCAGCCGGTTCAGCCGACGGGCTGTTATTGGTCGACTTTAAAAATGATACCCTACGCAAATACACGGGCAAGACTCTGGCCGAGGTGGCCACCATACGCGGCACCGATCCCGAAGACACCGCGATGGATCTCGTCATCCAGGACGGTTCCCGGGTTGGAACGGTATACTTCCTAATGTCGGAGGATAACATTAAGAAACAACTGCAACTACCTTATATTTCTTTCGGTTCGGATGCCGGTGCTCCGGCGGTGGAAGGTGTATTTCTTAACTCCAGTACCCACCCCAGGAGTTATGGCAATTTTGCCCGGCTGTTGGGTAAATACGTACGTGATGAAAAGGTGATCACGCTGGAAGACGCCATTCATAAACTCACACAGCTATCGGCCGAAAAACTGCACATTGAAAAGCGAGGGCTGCTTCAGCCGGGCTATTATGCTGACCTGGTTGTTTTTGATCCGGCGACGATCCAGGACCATGCCACTTTTGCTGAACCGCATCAGTATGCTACCGGTGTGATCCACGTTTTTGTCAATGGGAAACAGGTTTTGCGGGATGGAGAGCATACGGGCGAGAAACCAGGACGGTTCGTTAAGGGGCCTGGGTTTGGGAGGTAGACGAACGCCTATCTGCTTCGCTCAGAACCTATTCTGGGCGAAGCAGATGGCGGCCGTAAAAAAGCTATTATTTCTTATTCTTGAAATCCCCCCGTTTCCAGGAGTCGAAGAATTTCTTCCAGGCTACGGGGTTAAAGATATTCATCGGTGGTTGCTGGCCGATATGATAATAGTCCCGCGATTGTTGCCGGAGATAGTAATTGGCATTTTCCCTACCGTCTTTCGGTACCTCTTTGCGCATGCGCTCCAGGGTCTCGTTGGCCAGGTTACGGGCGGCCCGTTCCTGCAGTTCCGGGGTGACATCCATCGCGAGGAATTCCAGTTTGAAATGTTCGCGGCTGGGCCAGGGAAATACGACGGTTTCAGGCAGGTTGACCGCATCCTGTGTCATAAGCTGTACCAATGAATAACGATCATCTTCCAGGTCGGTCGGGATCTCAAACTCTACCGTTTTGTAACCAATCGCGGAGAAGACCATGGTATCTCCTTTTTCCACCACAATAGAAAAGAAACCCTGAAAATCTGAGTAAGTACCACGTCCCTTGTTCTTCACCAAAATATTGGTATAAGGCACCGGATACAATTCTTCCGTACTACCATCCAGAACCATACCAGAGAACTGGATCAGATTTTCACTGGTCCTTTGGGCCACAGCCAACGTAGTGATAAAGCTGAAGATCAGGATGAGAAAAATATATCTATTCTTTTTCATAATGGATCGCAATAATTAAGTAATGGACAGGTGCCCACGGTAAAGCTACTTATATGACGCCGAAAAAAGGCTTCTGGTTTGTTTTGAACCTATAAAAGTAGGCTTTTTTGGATTTAATTAACTCAAGTCGCCAGTTATCCAGTCATAAGTCATAAGTCAATAAAGCCAGTGGTGGAATGAAAGGAATTGATCGGGATTATTGTGGAATAAACGCTTCGCCCCCGTTCATTTCGCTTTTTAGTTTATTTATGCATTTACCAATATGACTGATGACTATCTACTTACGACTGGCGACTTAAATTAATTAACGGATACCGTGGTATGGTATGCGACCACTTTATCCGTAAGGGCCAGATCCAGTACTTCATCCATGCGATCCACATAGTGGAATTTCAGGTCTCCCAAATATTCGGGCTCCACCTCCTCCACGTGCTTTCTATTTTCCTTGCAGAGGATAATTTCCTTGATACCTGCACGTTTGGCCGCCAGAATCTTTTCCTTGATACCCCCTACCGGTAAAACTTTCCCGCGTAGAGTGATCTCACCGGTCATAGCCAGATAAGGCTTCACAGGCCGGCCGGAGAAAGCAGAGGTCAATGTAGTCAGCATGGTAATGCCGGCCGACGGGCCGTCTTTGGGAATGGCGCCCTCCGGAATATGCAGGTGTACATCGTACTGCTCAAAGATCTCATTCTCCAATCCGAAGTGAGCAGCTTTAGCTTTGAGAAAACTCAGGGCCGTGGTAGCTGATTCCTTCATCACATCTCCCAGATTACCCGTAAGGGTCAGTTTTCCTTTACCCGGACTCAGGCTGGATTCGATGAATAGGATATCACCGCCTACCGGAGTCCAGGCCAAGCCGATAGCCACACCCGGTACGGCTACTTCCTGGTACAGATCGCGACTGAATTTCGAAGGGCCGAGAATATTTTTCAGATCACTTTTTTTAATGGTGGGGCTGTAATCATCCTCCATGGCAACGTTCTTGGCCACATAGCGCATAATGCCGGCGATCTGTCGGTTTAACGAACGCACCCCGGATTCTCGGGTATAATTTTGAATGACGCCCTCCAGCACTTCAGGTTTGATCTTGATGTGTTTCGCTTCCAGACCGTGTTCCTTACGTTGCTGAGGTATCAGATGCCGTTTGGCGATCTCTACCTTTTCTTCCATCGAATAGCCGCTGATCTCAATGATCTCCATCCGATCCAGAAGAGCGGGTTGTATCGTGGTCAGTGTGTTGGCCGTAGCGATGAACAATACCTTGGAAAGGTCGTATTCCAGCTCCAGATAGTTATCGGAGAAAGTGGCATTCTGCTCCGGATCGAGTACTTCAAGTAAGGCGGAAGAAGGATCTCCCCGAAAGTCTTTACCCACTTTATCGATCTCATCCAGTACAAAGACCGGATTAGAGGAACCGGCACGTTTTAAGGA
>JAGQXH010000053.1 GCA_020436695.1 Lewinella sp.
AAAAGTATGATGGGTATGCCGGCAGAAGTAGCTGAAGTATCTGATGAACTTCCAGATTTTGGGGCTAATGACGTCATGGGTCTCAAATGGAAAAACATACTGGATGCCTATTCTTGCACAGAATGTGGTCGATGTACAGCTCAATGTCCTGCGAATATTACTGGCAAGGCATTGTCACCGAGAGGAATCATGATGTCCATTCGCGATAGAGCTAATGAAATTGGCGAAAATTTGGATAAGGGAACTCAAGACCGTGAAACATATAAAGATGGCAAATCATTATTTGATTACATATCTCGTGAAGAAATACATGCTTGCACCACATGTAATGCCTGTGTAGAGGCCTGTCCGGTGCTGATCAACCCCTTGCAGCCTATTCTAAAATTGAGAAGATATGAGATCCTGACGGAATCTGCCGGCCCGTCCGATTGGTTACCTATGTTTAATAGTATTGAAAATCAGGGGGCGGCCTGGGCAATGAATATTGACCGGGAACAGTGGATGAAAGAAGTCTAATTGCTGAATGATCGCTCGAAAAATAAGTGATGCAAGATCTACAAATAAAAACCATGGCCGAAATGGCCGCCGAAGGTACGAGTCCGGAAGTACTATTCTGGGTAGGCTGTGCCGGCAGTTTTGATGCACGGGCACAGAAAGTGACCAGAGCTTTTGCGGAGATCCTGCAAACCGTGGGTATCTCTTTCGCCATTCTCGGAAACGAAGAACAATGTACAGGAGATCCGGCCCGCCGGGCGGGAAATGAATTCCTGTTTCAGATGTCCGCTCTGCAAAATATAGAGGTCCTGAATGCCTACGAAGTGAAGAAGATCGTGACGGCCTGCCCACACTGTTTTAATACTTTGAAAAATGAGTATCCGGCTTTAGGCGGCAACTACGAAGTGATCCATCACACACAATTCCTGCAACAGTTGATCGAAGACGGCCGCTTAAAGCTGAAAGACGGCGGCCAGTTTAAGGGAAAAAGGATCACCTACCACGATTCCTGCTATGTGGGCCGCATCAATGGTGTTTACGAAGCACCTCGCTCTGTTTTAGCACAACTGGATGCAGATCTGGTGGAGATGAAACGTAGCCGTGCCAACGGACTGTGTTGCGGGGCCGGCGGTGCTCAGATGTGGAAAGAGGATGAACCCGGAGACAAACGCATCAACACCGAAAGGGTAGAAGAGGCGCTGGAAACCGGGGCAGAGGCCATCGTTGCCAATTGCCCTTTTTGCATCACCATGCTGAGTGATGGTGTGACCGCGAAAGAAAAGCAGGAAAGTGTTATGATTTATGATCTTTCGGAGATGATCGTGCAAAATCTTTAGAACAAAACCACCTATCTTAGTACCAATTGCAGAGGGGAAATAAAAAACGCACAAGTATCAGGAGCGTTTTGGGCCCCTATATGACAGGTTTAAGGCAGCTACGGTGGTTCGGTAATCCACTTGTCCTTCCGAAGAAGGAATTCCCGAAGGAATTGAGGCCCGCCCTAGACACCAAAAGTCTGACCTTTATTATTATCGTGTTGAGCCAAAACTTGTTTTGATACTTGCGCGTTATTCGTTGTAAAGCCATTAGCCTTACGCCGCTAAGTTATTATTTTTTGGCATATGAAAAAAGGGGTTTAACGAAATTTAGTCATCAGTCGGCAGTCAATGGGTAGAAAACATTTCAGATAGAGAACTTCCATTGGCAGGGTGAAAATCGGAGCATCAAACGAAATGCTAATTCAGCAACACTTGATGACTGCCGACTATCGACAGACTGACTGGCGACTTTTCAAAGTGCATTAGTATGTCCTATACCAAAGCTGAATTACTCGAAAGTATGCCTCAAACCGGTAAAGTAGTATGGATCGGTATCCGGGCTGAGAAACGAGCGCCCGTCGAGTCCGTAATGGAGATCCAAGTAGACACCGACCTGGGATTGACCGGTGATCACTACAGTAAAAATGGTGGTCGACGGCAGGTGTCTCTCATCCAGGCGGAACATGTAGAGGCAGTGGAAAAAATGTTGAATACCAATATTGATCCCGCCTGGTTAAGACGAAACATCGTGGTCGCCGGAGTGAATTTATTGGCATTCAAGGATCGTCAATTTCAACTGGGCGACGTCATTATGGAAATGACCGGCCTGTGTTATCCCTGCTCCCGTTTGGAAGAAAATCTTGGCCCCGGTGGGTATAATGCTATGCGGGGCCACGGCGGGATCACGGCCCGGGTGATCAAAGGTGGTATCCTCCGGGTTGGCGATGAGGTGCGATTGGTAATAGAAGAAGGTGTTGGTGTTTGACCTACATGCAATTTTCGCTCCGGATGTAGCCCTCCTTTTTCTACCGAATACTTTGTCAGAAGAGGATTTCAAGAAATATGGGTTTTTCCCACCTCTACCAATTCGTGCTCTATCGAAGATATTATTCTCCGTCATCATGATCAGCGTGATCTGGATTTATAAAAACAGGGAAACACTTCAGTCGAAACGAAGATTATTTTTCCGATGTTCCCGAATGAAATCGCTGACCAGATAGGCGATCAATTTGCTGACTGATTGATCCTTTCTGCCGTCAGACAGACTGGCTGCCCCCTCACAGATGTGAACGTAGGCCACGTTGGCGAAACCGGCGGTTTGATGAATGTATTGTCTGGCTTGTAATGTTGAAACCCCGGAAGGGGTAGTGGCGCTGGATAACACGTTTTCAATACAATCCAGGTCCAGCTCAATGCCGCTTAGATTACCCCGGGTGAATCCCAGCGCTCTTTGGATGGCCTGATCAAAAGATAGCGTTTTTTTGAGAAAAATATCTTCCCAAAAAGTAAGGTCGATGCGCGATTCATTTTGCATATTCTCAAGCATGGATGCGGCATTGTAGTTTCGGTGCAGACCAATGACGGCGTACCGGTCTAAATGACCTTCCGAGAAGGCATACCGAAAGCCATTGCCGCTGTGCCGGCCTTCCAACGGGCGAAAGTCGGCATGGGCATCCAGGTTAATGGCGTTGATAGAGGGTGAGGCTATGCGTTTGTTTTGTGCATATCCTCTAACAGCGCCTTTGATAATGGGATAAGTATTATTGTGACCACCGCCGATCACGATCGGGATCTTATCCGCAGCGGTGATGTTATAAATGATCTTTTCCACTGACCGATCAATCTGCTCGACGGCATTTCTCAATTTATCAACATTGTTCTCTTCCGGATTGATGGAGAGATCAGAAACATCGAGTTGTCCGTAAAGACACAAGTCATCACCCGGCAAGTCCGCAGTAGACTGAATATTGAGAAATGCCTGTAAAAAAGCTGGCCAGGAAGTCTGTGTGCCGCCGATACCGTGATTAGCCCGTACACCTATATCCTCTGGAAGTCCCACCAGCACATAGTTGGCCTTAGTCCGGTCCGGTGATTCAATCAGGATCTGTTGCCCCAACTTGACCTCATTCGGGCGAACCTTGAGATAAGACTTTAATGTATCCGTAGTAAAAGGCTGAAAATGAGGCATTATTCATATAATTTCTCCACCAATCATCACCTTGTTTATCCAGTTGTCGCCAAAACGATAAGGTAGATAGGCCAGATCCGGCACCGGCTTACTGATAATCAGATTTGCTTTTTTACCAACGGCAATACTACCGAGTTCCGATTCTACTTCCATAGCACAGGCTCCGTTCATGGTCAGTGCATTAATCCCTTCTTCCGGCAGGAGTCGCATTTGAATACAACTCATAGCCAAAAGTAATGGGATATTACCGCTGGGAGAAGACCCTGGGTTGTAGTCCGTGGCCAGGGCAATACCCAGGCCAGAATCGATCATTTGGCGGGCCGGAGGAAAAGGCAGGCGGAGAAAGAATGCAGCTGTAGGCAAAAGGGTAGGGATGGTATTTGATTTTTTGAGGCATTCGATCTCCGCCTCAGAAATATTTTCCAAATGATCAACCGAGAGCGCCCCTTCTTCGATTCCGACTTGCACTGCTCCGAAATTATGTAACTGATTGGCGTGTAGTTTGGCTTTCAAACCACATCGTCGGCCGGCACGCAGGATCTGGCGGGTATCATCCAGATCGAAAAAACCTTTTTCGCAAAATACGTCGATATAGTCAGCCAAACCTTCTCTTGCGATCACCGGCAGCATTTCTTCAATGATTTCCCGGAGATAAGCCTGTTTATCTCCCCGTTGTCGTTCGGGCAAGGCGTGAGCACCAAGGAATGTACTTTTGATGGTCAGCCTAGAATTGTTTCTAAGCCTTTTGATCACTCTAAGCATCTTCAGTTCTCCGGCCGTACTAAGTCCATAACCACTCTTTATCTCTACGGCACCGGTACCGGTACGGGCAATTTCATCCAGGCGTTGTCGAGCCGCTTCGTATAATGCTTCTTCGGAAGTATCTTGCAGACGACGGGCACTGTTTTGAATGCCTCCGCCCCGGGCGGCGATCTCAGCGTAAGAACGGCCCTTTAGTTTGTCGACAAACTCTTCTTCCCGGCTTCCGGCAAAGACCAGATGAGTGTGAGAATCACACCAGGCAGGCATAACCAGGCATCCACCGGCGTCTATCATTGCTTCTCCATCTCGTGTTTTCAGCTCTGTCATTGAACCAAAACCGATGATATGTTCTCCTTCGATTCTGACATATGCCTTTTCCAGAGATGGCAATGTGGCCATTTCTTTCCCCTTCAGTAAACTGGATTCCAGATGAATGCCAAACAGCTCTTTTATATTGGTGATAAGCATTTTACGGGGCTCAGCTTTCCTTGATATTCAGTCCATGTTCAAGAGCTGTTTTCTTTGCCCGGTCATAACCTGCGTCAGCGTGCCGGATCACGCCCAGTCCCGGATCGTTGCGCAGCACTCTTCGGAGTTTATGTTCAGCTTCCTCCGTCCCGTCGGCTACGATCACCATACCGGCATGAATAGAATAGCCCATGCCGACACCTCCACCGTGATGTAAAGACACCCAGCCGGCACCTCCGGCCGTATTCATCAGGGCGTTGAGTATGGGCCAGTCGGCTACCGCATCGGAACCATCGAGCATACCTTCTGTTTCCCGGTTAGGAGAGGCTACAGAACCGGTATCCAGATGATCCCGGCCGATTACAATGGGGGCTTTTACCTGCCCGCTGCGCACCAGCTCATTAAAGGCCAGACCGGCTTTTTCGCGTTCGCCCTGACCCAGCCAACAGATCCGGGCCGGTAGTCCCTGAAAGGCGATCTTCTCCTGGGCTAGTCTGATCCATCGGTGCAGGGATTGGTTTTCCGGAAACAGTTGCAGCATCAGTTCGTCGGTAGCGTATATATCCGCAGGATCGCCGGATAGCGCTGCCCAGCGAAAAGGCCCTTTTCCTTCGCAGAATAATGGACGAATGAACGCCGGTACAAAACCCGGGAAATCAAAGGCATTTTCAACCCCAGCTTCTTTGGCTCCCGCTCTTAAATTGTTACCATAGTCAAACGTAATGCTGCCCATTTCCTGGAACTGCAGCATTAGGCTGACATGACGAGCCATCGACTCTGCGACCATTTGTCGATAGGTCCTAATATCTTCAGTTCTCAGCACATTGGCCTG
Source organism: Lewinella sp. (assembly GCA_020436695.1). Taxonomy (GTDB): domain Bacteria; phylum Bacteroidota; class Bacteroidia; order Chitinophagales; family Saprospiraceae; genus Flavilitoribacter. The sequence goes on from JAGQXH010000053.1 coordinate 5,564, forward strand.
TCCTACCGAGATCTGAAAGGGGAAATATCCGAAATCGGGATCGTGGGCAGAGGTCTGGTCGGTTAGCAGATCCGGGACGACATGCCGGTCGAGAAGTCGTTGAAGCAGGTATACGACATTGCATTGTACACCTATGGAAAGCGCTTCGCCTCTGCTTTTCGCCTCCAGCGCCCGGTCGATGGCCTCATCGATATCGGTGAATGCTTCGTCCAGATAACGGGTAGCCAGTCGCTTATCGATGCGCCACTGTTCTGCTTCAGCTATTAGGCATACTCCTTCGTTCATGGTTATGGCCAGTGGTTGGGCACCACCCATGCCTCCAAGACCGGCGGTAACACTGAGGGTTCCCCGTAGCGATCCCCCAAAATGTTGCCGTGCCGCTTCGGCGAATGTTTCGTAAGTGCCCTGGATGATACCCTGTGTGCCGATGTAGATCCAGGAGCCGGCAGTCATCTGCCCGTACATCATCAGCCCTTTGCGTTCCAACTCGTTGAAATGCTCCCAGTTGGCCCAGCGTGGAACCAGTTGAGAGTTGCTGATCAGCACCCGGGGCGCTGCGGGATGTGTGGGGACTACGGCTACCGGCTTTCCGGATTGGATCAATAAGGTTTCGTCATTTTCCAGCTCTTTCAGACAGCGAATGATCTGGTCCAGCGCTGCAAAGTTGCGAGCTGCCCTGCCCCGACCGCCATATACAACCAGTTCCTCCGGTTTTTCGGCAACATCCGGATCGATATTATTCAGAAGCATGCGAAGAGCTGCTTCCTGTGTCCAGCCTTTACAACTCAATGTCGTTCCGGGAGGCGTCTGGTATTTCTCTTTAGCATATCTGGTAGGAGCCTGCGTTTGCATAATCGCTGATATTTATGTTTTTAATGAATTGGCAACTTTTTTCAATATCCTCGGAGAGCATGCGATCGGTGGTAATTCGCGGGACATGCCGGCGATAGTCCCGATGTATGGCTTCGATAGTAGGTGCACTGAGTGCCGGCCGGCGAAATTCAAGTGCCTGAGATGCAGTGAGGAGTTCAATGGCCAGTATTCGTTCTACGTTTTCGATAACCCGCAGGCATTTGGTAGCTGCGTTGGCACCCATGCTAACGTGATCTTCCTGCCCGTTGGAAGAAACAATAGAATCTACTGATGCCGGACTGCATAATTGTTTGTTCTGACTGACGATCCCGGCGGCAGTGTATTGAGGGATCATCAACCCGGAGTACAGGCCCGGGTTCTGCACCAAAAAAGAGGGGAGACCACGCTGGCCGCTAATTAGTTGGAAAGTGCGACGCTCGGAGATACTACCAATCTCTGCCATTGCAATGGCCAGTGTATCCAGGCTGTAAGCCAGGGCTTGTCCATGAAAATTACCACCGGAAAGGATCAGGTCTTGATCCGGGAAAATACTGGGGTTATCCGTTACACTATTGATCTCACGGGTGATCACTTCCCGGCAATGATAAAAACTGTCGCGGGATGCACCGTGCACCTGTGGTACACAACGGAAGGAGTAAGGGTCCTGCAACTGTTTGCCTTCACTTTTTGCCATTGTACTCTCTGTCAATAAGCTCCAAAGATAGGCGGCGACTTCCTTTTGCCCGGGATGTGGTCTTAATTCGTGAATAGCGGGATGGAAAGGCTCAGACCGGCAATTAAACGCATCACAGGACATCGCAGCAATAAGATCGGCCAACTTCAGCAAATGTTCCGATTGCAGGAGACAGTAAACGCCGTAGGCAGACATAAACTGTGTGCCGTTGATTAGGGCCAGCCCTTCTTTCGCCTGTAACTGTACCGGCTGCCAGCCCATTTTATTCATGATATTTTTGCTGAGATATTGGCGATGTTTGGCATCTGTCAGTATGCCTTCTCCGATAATTGGTAAACTTAGATGAGAAAGCGGTGCCAGATCACCTGATGCCCCCAGCGAACCCAGAGTATAGACCAGTGGCAGATATTCGGAATTGTAAAGTTCCAGCAAGCGTTCAACGGTTTTGGTCTGGACCCCGGAATGCCCAAGCGCCAGCGAATGTGCTTTTAAAAGCAACATCAGCGCGACAATGGGGCGAGGTACGTATTCGCCCGTTCCGCAGGCGTGTGATCGAAGGAGGTTGTATTGCAGATCGGTGATCTGTCTTTGATCGATGCGGACATGCTGCAGATACCCAAAACCGGTGTTAATGCCGTAGAAAGCATCGTTGGAATGGGAGAGTTTATGGTCCAGGTAGTCGCGGCAATACTGGATTCTGTTTTTGCCGGCTTCCGAAAGCTGTAAGTCGCAATTGCTCTCCAGTATCTTTCTGATCACCTCCAGATCCAATTCGGATTGACCTACGGAAAAAGTGTCTTCCTGCTGTCGACTTACCCGGACCATTCGAATTCAGATTTAATTATTTGGTTAGGATACTGCAAATTTCGCTCGAATTGCTAATAACTAAAAATAGTATTAAATTGCATGGGTGATAACTATTAGTGATTAATATGGAACTAAGACAGCTGCAATATTTTATAACCCTGGCGAATGAACTGCACTTTAAAAGAGCAGCGGAAAAGTTGTTCATTGTACAGCCTGCTCTCAGTAAGCAAATCAAGAATCTGGAAGAAGAACTGGGCGTGCAGTTGTTTGAAAGGAACCGGCGAAAAGTGCTGCTTACCCCGGCCGGGCATTATTTTCGGCAGGAAACCGGGAAAATACTACAGCAATTAGAGCAGATCAGCAACAGAGTAAGATTGGTAAAGGATGGTAAGGGAGGAGAGATCCGGATGGGTTATGTCGGCTCTTGTATTCACACCTTTTTACCACAAATCATTAGCCAATTGCACGAGCGGTATCCGGATATTCATCTGTATCTGGATGAGATGACGAGCCATGCTCAGTTACGTGCCATACAACGTGGAGCTTTGGATGTTGCCTTTTGCCGGAATCCGGAACTGACGGGTAGATATGGCCGGCAACTGGTTTTCAGGGAGACTTTTTCCCTCATCCTACCGGAAGATCATGTCCTGCAAACCGAAGATTTTCATTCCATGCAACAATTGGAGGATGAAATATTCATACTCCCCAAGCAGTCGGACGGAGATAACTATTACAAACTACAGCTGAGTATCTGCGAAGATGCCGGATTTACCCCGGTAATTGCACATGAGACGGTCCACGGACATACTGCCCTCAATCTGGTGGATCAGCGCTTCGGTATTTCCATCCTGCCCACTTCCTTTGCCGGAGTGACTTCGGCAAATGTGCGATTTATTGAATTGACCGATATTCCTCAACGTTCGGAAATCACTGCGGTTTGGGATAAACGCAACCCGAACCCGACTCTACCTAAATTTTTGAGGATTATAGAGGTTATTGATCAGCCCTCTTCCGGATCAACTACCATCTCCGGAAACGGTTAATTCAACCAGCGTGCCGCTCATAACAAAATTGACGAAAGTTCGAACGGAGGCCTGAGCGTAGATCACTTGTAAAGCCGTTTTAGTGAGGTATAGCCACGGAGCCAGTTCGATCGCTTTATTCTGCCGGCTGCGTCCCTCACCACTGAAACCACTGTTTTGAATAATGACCAATTCGTGAGGAGTTTCCAATACAAGATCCGCAATAGTTGAAAAACACCGGCCACCGTGATGATGACGAACAGGGTATTTCCGGTGATCGGTCTGGATCTGAAAATGTTTGTCCAGCAACTGCCACCATTGATCTGCGAAACGCAGCAGGTGATTATCGGAAAAAACGTCTGTCCCAGCTTCAAACCGCTCCAGAAGCTCCCGGGCCATCTTTTTACGATCTTCCAGGTTGTATTCCGGGCGATCAGCAGTAAAGAAGGCTTTGATCGCTTTGGCAATTATATAGGCATCATCCTCTTCAGACAATTCCGGTCCTCGACCGTAGCTCCAGGTATTAATGATCTGTCCGTTTGCCGTTATATCGTTATTTCCGGAGGTAAGATCAATGAAATACGGGATCTGATCACGGCGACCTTCCCGGGAAGCCTGAAAGATGATGCCGGATGACTCGCTTTCATCGTAGGTGAAATCTCGTGGGTATGGATAGATCTTGGTCTCAATATCCAGAAAACGACCTTCCCATTCCCAGGGCGAATCGTTAGAGTGCGGATCCAGGGTCGGCAGATCTTCACGACCGGCGTGCCAGACGCGGTTGAGCCATTGAGTAGGCCGGTGACCACTGGGAAAGATGAGATAATCACGAGCACGGGTGAGCCCAACGTAGAGCAGTCTGGCTTCTTCCTGTAGGGCTTCTTTCTCTTTTTTGGCTTTGTCAGCACCGGCGTCAATCCTTTCTGCCAATGGGGTGTTGCGAAACTGATCTGCATAAGGATTGACCCAATAACGCAACCAGCGGTTGCCGAGAATATTATCGATATCCACTTCGTCGGTTTCCGGAATGATCTCCACACCCCAGACGTCGGCCCTTAGGTTGCCTTCCAGACTGTGACAGATCACAATGGGCCATTCCAGTCCTTTACTTTTGTGATAGGTCATTACCTGGACCGTATCCGGACTTTCGCCCGAACCCTGCTCATCATTCTGGCCAGCAGCCAGTTCATTTAACCAAAGTAAGAGCCCACCTACTGAGGCGGCCGTATGGAGCCGGTTGCAGGCTTCCTCGTATTGCAGCGCATAGCGGCGTAAAACATCGATATTATCGAGTCGTTGGCGTGCGTTTCCCCAACTGACAATAGTGCGCCGGAGGTCCAATTCCTCCAGTAAAAGATCCAGAATTTCGGCGCTGGATAATTCCACTACCTGTTCGCGAAGGTCATTCAGAGAGCGAATAAAAGGATTGCCGGCGGCCCAGGCTTCCCGTCTTGAACCGGACTGGTTTTGCTCTTTTTCTCTGAGGTAACCGAGCCTGCTCTCAATGATATCCTCCACGGGCATTCCGCCTGCCAGCAGCAGGATCTCAGCAATAGAAAGTGAATCGTACTGATTCAGTACAAACTTGAGGCAGGCCAGAATGAGCTTGGCTTCCGCCGTTGAAAGTAATCCGCTTCGGGAGATGGCCGCTTTCAATCCGGCCCGGTGCAGTGCTTCCGCTATCTGCTGGCATTCGCTATTGGAGCGACAGAGAATGGCTACATCTCCAGCTCTTGCAGGTCGCCATCGTCCTTCGTCTTTTGGAAAAACGTATATGCCTTCTTCTAAACGGTTTCGCAGGGTTTCTGCGATGCAATTTTCCATCCAGGGGCGGCCGGGGGGGCGTCCCTCTCCATCATATTGAAAATGCCAGTGACCCAGTGCAAGGCCCACATCAGCCGGCTCATCCGCTTTATTTGCGGTTTTCTGTGGAACTGCTTGCTTACACCTTTTTGGAGCCAGTGCTACCTGTTCCCGGGGAATATTGTCAAAAGCTTTACAAAATATGGCATTGGCAGCCAGGACGAGATCTTCCCGCGAACGCCAGGAATATCCCTGTATATTTTCCGGGCGAATCCCACCGGTTTTTTCCACAATGGCCTGCATAAGCCGCGGCTCGGCGCCTCGAAAACCATAGATGGACTGTTTGGGATCACCTACCCATATGGAATGTTTGGCAAACTGGGAAAGACGCAAAAAAATCTCGAGCTGGATCGGGCTGGTGTCCTGAAATTCATCCACCAGCAATAGATCGAGTTCCTGTTCCAGTACCTGACATACCTGAGGATGATCCAGCAGCCGTTTGATCAGAACTTCCATATCGGTGTAATCGATCAGCCCTCGTTCTTTCTTGTATCGACCGTATTCCCGAAGCGCCTCAATGGCAATGTCGAAGATATGATGGATGAAATCGCAAATGTCTGTACGAAACTGCGGGTGACCGGTATGGCCAAGGGCAAATTCTACCAGATCAGTAACATCGTCCCGGCTTTTGGCTCCGACACTGACTTTGCCGATGCGGACCCATTGATGCCAGTAGAGTTCACCACGTAATTGTAGCTCCCGCTGCATATTTTTGAGTACCTGGATCTCGGCAGATGTCTTTTTGGTACTGTCTTCGTTGTTTTCCAGGGCGATTATAGTTTCCTGTAAGAGCCGGCTGAGAGATGCATTGAACCCGTCGGGTGGGACATTGGTAAGTTCACCCAAATAGGGGAGAAAAGATTCGAACGAACGAACCTTACTCTGCTCCAGCAATTCAATGGAGAAATCATTGGCCCTGGCTACGTCCGTCAGTTGTTTGACTTCCTTGCGCCAGTCGTAGTACTCGCGTTTGTGCAACCCCAGTCGATTGCTCAGGGCTTCCACTGCTTCCACCCGTTCGGACGTGAGCACGGTGGAAAGGGCCTGATTGAACATCAGTTGCTGATCCTCATCCGCGATGATATCTAATTCGGGAGAAATGCCGGCTTCAAAAGCAAAACGGCGTAGTAGCTTGACTCCCAGCCCATGAACCGTGCCAATTAAAGCATTGGTTAATTCATCGGCCTGTTCGGTCATACCTTCCTCCAAGAGTTTGACCCTAACTCTTTCCTGCAGTTCAGCTGCCGCTTTGCGGGTAAAGGTAGTGGCGATAATGCCATTGGCTCGTACTCCTGAGCGCAATAGGCGGACCATCTCATGGGTGAGACGATACGTTTTACCGCTGCCTGCTCCGGCTGAAATTATTTGCAGATTTTGTAGGTTCATACCGGATGGATACTAAAATTTATTCTTCCACATCATACTTTCTACCGGTCGGTCGGTACGCTGGTTGTATTTGGCGTTTTTCTTTTTGTTGTAATAGTTCAGAATCTCACCTTCTACCCGGAAATAGATCAGCTGGCCGATCGGCATACCGGCATACACCCGCACCGGATGCGTGCAGGAGATCTCCAGGGTCCAGGTATTGCAAAATCCAACATCGCCTTTACCCGCGGTGGCGTGAATGTCGATCCCTAGTCGACCAACACTGGATTTGCCCTCCAAAAAGGGGACGGCAGCGTGCGTTTCGGTGTACTCTTCCGTTACGCCCAGATACAGTGTATTGGGATGGAGGACGAAGCCGGTTTCCGGGATCTCAAGATGTTCGATCTCGTTGTGCCTGCGGGCATCGAGAATGTGGTCCTTATAAATGGCCAGATGTTTTCCCAGATGCACGTCGTAGGAGTTGGTGCCGAGGAAAGCCCGGTCAAAAGGCTCGATCACGATCTCGCCGTTTTCGATGCCTTCCAGAATCTTTTTATCGCTCAGGATCATTCGCCTTGCTTTAGTCAAATGGTGTGTTATGCAGTAGCCAGTGCGTTATTGATAGGTAATGGATAGATAAAACAATTGGCAACTGTGTCAATCGGAGCGACAAAAATATCAAAATTTAGGAACGTTCGAATAATAAGATCGACAATTATGGGTAGGCTATTTTTAGTGCCAGGCGAGCCAAAAAACGTAGGCATAGCAGCGCTAAGGCGAGTATTTTTGGCGAAGCTTGGTGGCAAAAGAGGCAGCGATAAAGTCGGGGTTATTGTTTGAACATTCCTGGCATTTCGGGACCGACAAAAAAGGCTTCGGGTTGAACTACCCGAAGCCTTGAGGATTACAAATTGATAAATACTGTTCTTTGGTTATTGCTTGAAAAATCTTTCCTGTACCCGGGAAGAACCGTCAGTTATCCGCACAACATACACACCGAAAGACAATTCACTGACATCTAGTGGATAGGTGGTTTGATGGTCGTACAGATTGATCCGTTCAGTAAGCCTCGGTTTTCCGGAGATATCAAATACCTGGATCAGCACTTCTTCTCCATTTTCCAGATCTTTCAACTTGCTGAGTTGCAGGTTGATCGTATGGCTAACCGGGTTAGGATATACATGCAATTGCAAATTGGGCTGGTCCGCTTCGGCGGTATTTCCGTGTGGATCCACCAGCGGTGATCCACCGTCGGTTTTATTCACCGTGATAAAATTGTCAGACAGATCGGCACAACCGGTGGTCAACACAACCTGGTCAATAACGGCACCGGCTCCTACGATGATCTCTCCGGAATATGCCAGACCCCATACCCGGCAGATACCTGATTCAGCCGGTTCGAAGTTGGTGGCCTGACCATTTAGGATGGAGAGGATCTCATTTTCCTCATTGGTAATGATGAATGCATAACTCACGCCCGAAGCGTCACTATTGGCGAATTCGACAACATCCGGATTTCCGTCTCCCACCGTAACTGTGATCTCCGTATCTCCCGCTACAGTAGCTACCGTACCACCGATAATGTTGGCCTTGATCAGGTCGATGTAATTTTCAGAAATGGCAGAACACAGATCGGAAAGTGGATCTTCAAATACATTCAGCCCGGCGGTTGCGATAAAAGTGCCGGTGTAAGATACCCCGTAAACGCGGCAGAAATTAGGTTGTGCTTTATCGAAATCGATCACGTTGCCCACAATATCCGGAATGAGAATATTGTTCAGCGTATCGGTGATCACATAACGATAATTCGCATCCAGACTGGTAGTTTCGAAAGCACCGATGTCGGGAATTCCGTCGTTGAGACAGACGTATAGCGGATTGCCGAAAGCTGAAGTGATACTGCCGCCATCCAGCGGAGGTGTACGTTCTACCGCTATCGTATTGACGGAGATTTCATAACAGCTGGTAGCCAACGTGGTTGCGGCAATATCATCTCCGATCTGATATGTGAGCTGACCTGTATAAGAAAGGCCATACACCAGGTAATTACCTGGATCGTAACTATTAAAATCCAGTAACTCCCCGTCAACTGCATCGCCGACAATGATACCGTCCGTCGTGGTGATCAGGTATGCGTAACCCGCTTGAGAAGGACTGTTGTTGATGACAGCCAGCAATCCATCGGTGCCCCCGATACAGACGATCACACTTTCTTTTCCGCTTGCGGTAGTAACCGTGCCTCCCTCAGGCAGATCGTTGACCAGGGTGATAAAATTATCAGAAACATCATAGCAACTGTCAGACAGTACGGCCGTGGTGACATCCATACCGGTGGCCAGTACAGCAGCACCGGTGTAGGCTACGCCCCAGATGCGGATGGAGTCGAAGGGAGATCCCTCCAGATCCAGCATGTTGTCGTTGATATCTCCTATGATGCTGTTACTCGTATTGGTGATCAGAAATTGATATTTTACCCGGGAGTCATCATTTTGGGTCTGGAATGTAATAACATCCGGGTTGCCGTCGCCGGAACAGATATATTCTATATCAGTAGAACCGCTTCCCGTAGAGATGATCGAACCGTCAACCAGGAAGAGATCAAGCGTGACAAAGTTCTCACTCAGGTCATAACAATCACTGGTAATAGACACAGCGAAAATATCGTCACCCGGTACGGCCAGCAGGTCACCGGCATAAGACAATCCATATACCCTGGCTATCCCACCTCTCATATTGTTGAAGTCGAATTCCGGACCGGCAAAGATCGTATCCAGTATCCCGTTTTCATCAGTAACGAGGTAGGCATAGTTGGCATTAGATGCCCCCGTGACTTCAAAGGGCAAAATATCAGGATAGGCATCTCCAACGCAAAGGGCAAGCGCACTTAACCCCAGCGTACTAATGGAACCGCCATTAGGTGTATCCCGTACTATTGTCAGGGCATTATCCGAAACATCGAAACAATCATCCGATATATTGACAAGCCCTATGTTGTCACCTTCCTGGAAGATGAGATTACCGGTATAAGCGGCGCCATAAACCTGGCATACGCCCAGATCTACGTTCTCGAAATCATAAACACTATCTTCGGTTGAGGTGACAATGGTGCCATTCTCATCCGTGATCAGATAAATATATTTTCCCGGGAAAGTGCTCGTACTGTTAAAGGACAGGGAATCAGCTTTGCCGTCTCCCGGACAGGTGTATTTAATCTCTGAACCGTCAGTGAATGAAATCTCACCGGCTGTTGGTTGTTCCCGGATGATGGTGATGAAATTCTCGGTGATCGAGTAGCAATCATCAGAAAGGATGGTCTCCGTGATCAGATCGCCTTCCTGGATTACCCAGTTACCCGTAAAGGCAACACCGTATACATGGCAGATGCCCGGCTCGGCAAAATCAAAGTTGTAGGAGCCGGTAAAGCTAACATCTACTACCCGGTCATCTTCATGTGTGATCAGGTAAAGATAAACGCCCGGATAGGTAGAAGTAGTCTCGAAAGATATGATATCCGGAGTGCCGTCATTCGGACAGGTGTATATGGTATCTTCATTGCTATTGGCCAGTGAAACAACGCCGGCTGTCGGGGTTTCTTTCACTACAGTGAGGAAATTAGTAGATAGGCTGAAACATTCATCTGATAACTCCAGGCCATTTACCTGACTTCCGACCGGAGCATTCAGAGTGCCGGAATAGGCAAGTCCCCAAACCCGGCAGGTCCCTTCACCGAAATTCTCAAAATCATAAGTTGGATCCGTGCTGGTGTCGAGGATCACGTTATTCAGGTCGGTGATCAGATAGATATAACTTTGAGAAGTGAAACCGTTGTTGACGAATTTTAGAAAATCGGCATTACCATCTCCCGGACAGGTAAAATACTGCGTACCTCCGCCCGTGAACTGAAGCGTACCTCCATTAGTTTCTTCCTGGCGGATGGTCACGAAGTTATTACTCAGATCATAACAGCCGTCAGACAGGGCAATATTGGTAAGGTTTTTACCGAAAGGAACATTTGGAACTCCGGTATAAGATAGCCCCCACACCCGGTAGATCCCGGCAGCAAAAAGATCAAAATCGATGATCCCGCCGTTGGCCGTTGAAAAGATCTTATTGTTTTCGTCCGTCACCACCAGGATATAATTCTTGTCTTTGGCGATGGTGGTTGAGTTAAAGGTGAAGGCATCAGGGATGTCGTCATTTCCACAGGTTAATGCTTCGGTACTGCCGTCCAGGATTGCAATATCACCGCCATCAACCACCGTGCGTTCTACGCTAATACTGTTATCGGAAAGATCGAAACAATCAGCCAGTCCACTGCTTGATAATACGTTGTCTCCGACCTGCGCTGCGAGAGTACCATCATAGTTGATGCCCCAGATGCGGCTATTTCCGGACGGGAGTTCGGAAAGCGTAATGCTGGTTCCATTAATGATCCGGATGATTTTGTTGTTCTTATCCGTCACCAGATAGGCATAATCAAATTTGACTTTTCCCGTGTTTTGCAGATCCAGGACAATCTGGCCCTCTGTGTCTGGGCTGTCACATCCGAAATATTCAGTGGTGCCGTCACTAAGTGAAATATTACCGGCATCAGGCAACAGGCGACGTAAAGATACACTATTGTCAGAGAGCTGGAAACAACCATCGCTCAGGTCGGACGTGATCTTTTTTCCAATGACCGGAAGCAGATCTCCACTGTAGGATAATCCCCATACCTTAAAGCGGTTATTATTGGTAATATCATCGATCGATATCTCGCTTTCTGACTGAATCTTCAGAATGTTATCGTTGTTATCCGTTAATATCCAGGCATAAGTCGCCTGAGCACTGCTGCTCGTTTGGAATTTGAATACATCGGGAATATCATCCGTGCCGCAGACCACGAGTCCTTCTGAGTCAGCTGAAAGACTTACCACACCACCCTCTACCACCGTGCGTTCAAGAGTGACGGCGTTGTCGGAGAGATCATAACAGCCGTTGACAAGAATGGAGGTTTGCGTGTTATCTCCCGGTTCAGCCAGTAAGGTGCCTTCGTAACTTACGCCCCATACGAGACTGGCACCTTCCGGAAGATCAGAAAGGATGATTGTTCCGGATTCATTGACATCCAATATGTTATAGTCTGTATCTGTGATCAGATAAACATAGGCAAAATCAGTTTTACCCGTGTTTGCTAACTCAATACTGATCTCTCCGAATATGTCGGGGCTATCACATCCGGCAAATTCCTCACCACCATCCGTAAGACTAACAGTCCCTCCGTCAGGTAAGAGCCGGGTAATAGTGACAAAATTCTCGGATATCTGAAAACAGGCGTCAGAAAAGATCGCCTTATTGACTTTTTCCCCTTCAACCGGCAACAGATCGCCGCTGTAAGACAAACCACGAACGCGGAAGTCATGAATAGCTTCGATCGGATCGATGTTGACTGAATTCTCGGTATACACGCCCAGAATATTGTTCTTATCGTCACTTAAGATCCAGGCATAGTTTTCGGGAGAGGTGCTGGTGGTGTTAAAACCGAAAATATCGGGAATACCGTCCAAACCACATGGCCTTGTTTCCGTGCCGCCATTGGTAAAGGTGATCTCTCCACCTTCAACGTATTGTCTGGATACTGTGATGTAGTTATCGGAAAGGTCAAAGCAGCCTACTGCATCGGTGATCACATCACTGAAATTGCCACTGACCGGAGCGAGCTGACCGGCATAACTAATTCCCCATAGCCGGCTATTGCCAGTTGGGAGATCTTCCAATGCGATACTGTTCCCCTCAATTACCCGGTAGGTGGTTTCGGCCTCATTACTGATGAGATATCCGTAATAAAAGGTTTGTTCATTGTTGTTGGCCAGTTCAATAGTGAAACCTGTCCCTCCGGGATAATCGCAGGCTATAATATCTTCTGCACTGCCGTTCGCTGTGATGGTGGCACCTTCCGGCTCGGTACGGATCACGCTGACATAGTTGTCAGATACGTCATAACATCCTTCCGCCAGGTTTTGTCCGAATAATTCCAGCCCATTTTCGACCAGTAGCTCTCCTGTATAGGAGATTCCATATACCCGACATATGCCTGCCGGAGCATTACTGAAATCTGCTGTACCATCAATACTTACATCCAGAACCACATCAGCATTATCCGTTATTATATAGGCGTATTTGGGCTCATTGACATTGCTGATAAAGGTTAGGATATCGGGCAGATTGTCATCGGTGCAAATGTACTCGGTGTCCCTGTCGTTACTGCTGCTGACTATTCCTCCCTCCGGTACAATATTGAGGACTTCAATGTAGTTGGGTGAAATAGCACTACATACTGAAGCCAGTTCATCGGTGAATAAATTATCTCCATCTTCGGCCAGTACCAGGCCAATATAGGAAATGGCATAAACCCTAAGTTTGCCACCCGGCAAACCGAGGAAAGAGACTTTGTCGCTAATGCTGTACCTAAGTATGGTGCCGTCCTGGTCAGTGACGGCGAATGCGTAGGGCGTGTTGACTCTGCTGGTTTTAAATCTGATCCAGGTCATGGCACCCGGCTCACAGGTCACCGTCGTATTACCTTCCCGTACTTCGATATCTGCCGGTAAACACAACGACTCGTTTTGAGCCTGTATTACTTGCAGAGACAGCATACATAGCAATAATACTATGTAAAATTTCATGAGCTTCATAGAATGACTTGATTTTTCTAATATTCCAATAAGTAATTGCTAACTCAATCGGCTTTGGCGAAGGGGATGTTGGGAGGGTAGGCTATGGATATTGCTGTGTGTGCTATGGACTACAGTCAAATTCAGATTGTGTATATTGTGTCATAATTCCTCACAAAGGTACTTTGTTTAGAGGAAATGGGGCTGATTTAACGGGGAGTGGCGAGTGGATTTGAAACAAAGCGTGTTAAAATTGAAAGTATTCGCTAAATTATCACATTTTTTTGGACAAAGAAAAAAATAGAGACTTTTTTAATATGTTTTATGCTTAAAATATTTTGATTACCATACTATACGGATTTTTCATAGAATAGTTCTAAATTTATCGCCCTTCTATCTAGCAATAATAGCATCTAAGAGAAGACCTTTTTAGCTCAAAAATCGATTTTGACCAACTCTTAAAGTGGGTTGAAACTACTCTGCAAAAGACTTTGAATAGTACATATTGTCTAGCTATTGCCTTATCCCTATGGCTCAAATGGTTCTTTATAAAGATCATCCATTATTGCTCTACTGCATCCTGGTATTATCCGGATTAGTGTTGACGTTCCGGGGGTATACCAATAGCACACCGACTTTGCCTGCTGGTGACCCACCTGATGATAAAACCATACGCACTGAACTGGGACTTAGCCCCGAAGAATTAGTGAGGAATGTCTTTGTTGCTGGCACTTGCTACAACATTACCGAGATAGTTGGTCTGGGTAACCCTGAAGGTATCGGATATTTTGAGAATGGTTCCTATTCGATAGGGTTGGATCGCGGTATCATTTTATCTACGGGGCCAATCACTCATGCGGCCAGCCCCAATAGTACCGGAGAGAGGAGTGGAGATTTTGACGATAAAAAAAGTGATCCGGATCTCAGTAAACTGGCTACCGGCCCCATTCGGGATAGAGTCGGACTGGAATTTGATTTTATACCTCTCGATTCTTTTGTCACTTTTCGCTATGTATTTGCTTCTGAAGAATATTGTGAGTTTGTCGGTAGTAAGTACAATGATGTCTTTGGTTTTTTTGTGAGAGGGCCAGGTATTGAGGGAGGCTTTACCGGCAATGCGAAGAATGTGGCCCTTATTCCCGGTTCTCAGGATTTTGTTTCCATCAATAATGTCAATCATAAGAGAAATAAACAGTACTATATCAATAATACCAGAGAGC
>JAGQXH010000540.1 GCA_020436695.1 Lewinella sp.
CCTGGCCGTTAGCGGCGGCGGGCTGAAGGCGGCTACCTGGACGGTAGAAGTGGTGCAGACCGTCGACAGCCTGATGCGGGGACAATTTCTGGATCAGACCGTACTGGTGACCGGTGCTTCGGGCGGTATGATCGGTATGGCTTATCTGCGGGAGTTGATGTTGCGAAAAAAGAAGGGGGATTCCATCGATCTGTACAGCCCGCAACATCTGGACTACATCAGTAAAGACCTGCTCAATTCCGTAGCCTTTACCATCATCACCAATGATGTGTTCCTGCCCTGGTCGCGCTTCGAGTATCGGGGCAATGTGTACACCAAAGACCGGGGCTATATTTTTGAGCAACAGCTGAACGAAAACACCAATTACATCCTGGATAAACCGCTGGGGGCCTATCACCGTGCCGAAGCGGAAGCTACCGTTCCCATGCTTTATCTCACGCCGTCCATCATTAATGACGGCCGGCGACTGGTCATTTCTCCTCAGGGCGTTTCTTTTATGATGGTGGCGCCGGTAGGGGTGCAGAAGCAGGGCTCCGTGGAAGTGGATGCCGTTGACTTCGGTTGGATGTTCCGCTACCAAGGAGCCAGCGACCTCCGTTTTTTGAGCGCATTGCGCATGAACGCGACCTATCCCTATGTACTGCCTACCGTCCATCTGCCCAGTCAGCCCTCCATCGAAGTGATCGACGCGGGCCTGCGCGACAATTACGGTATTCTTTCGGCCACCCGTTTTCTACAGGTCTTTTCAGATTGGATCAGGGAAAATACCAGCGGCGTAGTACTGGTACAGATCAGCAGTTCTCCCAAGTTCAAAGATATCAGCTCGGCCGACGGTACCGGCATGATCAGCTCGCTGTTCAATCCCATTGGTATTGCCGGCAAGGTATTCGACCTGCAGGAATATGAGCACGATGCCAGCCTGGGCTTCATCTACGACATTCTGGGCCCGGAGTATTTTGACATTGTTCGCTTCAATTATAAACCCACAGGGCAATACGAAGCTGCCGTCTCTTTCCACATTACGGCCGGAGAGAAAAAAGATGTACTGAGTGCCATTGCGCTGGAGGAGAATCAGGCTAGTTTGCAGCGGTTGTTGCAGCTGTTGGGAGGGGAGGCGCCTTTGGTGCGGGAGTAGGTGCTTTAGTCGTATACATAGCCTACGGCTAACAAGGTAAATGAAATTGCAACAATATGATATTCAACAAAGACAAGCGCAGAAAAAGAGCCGTAATTGAATATTTCAAATTTATCGAAGAAGAAGTTTTACCAAAAAATACTGATCCGGAAGTAATTTCCATAATAGCAGATAGACTTACTGATGGTTACCTTTTGATCGAAAATAATGAATGGGGAATAGCATTTGAAAATCTATCGACAGAGCTGGTCGAAAATTATGTAATTCTAGATCGAAAGGGCATTGAGAAAGATGAAAATGGAGAATTTAGTAAAATAGAAGAGAAGAGAATTGAGCCTGGTTTGTAGCAGATGGAATTACAAATTACCGTTCTCACTGCTAGATTCCCGACCCCTGCAGACATCTCGTTCTATCGAAACAAGCTCTGTCACCAGGTACCGGGAACCCAGCACTAAGAACGTTCTTATTCAAGGGATCTTGTCAGTTCCACCAACTGTATCATCTCCGCCCGATACCCTTCCCGGTCTTTGCCTTTCGCATCCCGGGCTATGTCTATCACCTGATCCAGCGTAAGTGTCCCGGCAAATTCCGAATGCCGCAGCAACATCCCAAACCCGGCTACCGCCGCCGTAAAGCGCGTATCCTCGGAAGCTTCCGCAAAACTTTTTCCGGAAGGCTGTGCGTAGAATTTTAGCAGTCGGCTCTTATCTTCGTCCGGCTTTTTGTATCGCAGTTTAAGGCTTAACCAATTGGGGTTATTCTTTGCCGCTTCACTGATCTGCGAACTTTGAAATTCCAGTTGGTCTATACTGGCTGAGGTTTGTGATGCACCAGTGGGAACGAGTTCATACAGAGCCGTTACACTATGACCAGCACCGATCTCGCCGGCATCTTTGGTATCGTCATTAAAATCTTCATCATGCAACAGCCGGTTCTCATAACCGACCAGCCGGTAGGACTGCACGTGCGCCGGATTAAATTCGAGCTGTAACTTCACATCCTTGGCGATAGTGAACAGTGTGCTGGAAAATTCATTGACCAACACTTTTTTCGCTTCCAGCAGATTGTCGATGTAGGCATAATTGCCGTTGCCGTGGTCGGCCAACTGTTCCATCTTGTTATCCTTGTAATTGCCGTCGCCGAAGCCCAAAATGGACAGGAAGATACCGTCGGACCGCTCCTTTTCGATCATTTTCACCAATGCTGCATCACTACTGACACCAATGTTGAAATCACCATCGGTAGCCAGAATGACCCGGTTATTTCCCTTTAGTACGAAGTTTTTGCGTGCCGTTTCGTAGGCGAGTTGGATTCCGGCGGCTCCTGCGGTACTACCTCCGGCTTCCAGGCGTTCCAATGCCTCCATAATGGTCATTTTCTGATCACCGGGAGTAGCCGGTAGTATCAGCCCGGAAGCACCCGCGTACACCACAATGGCGACGCGGTCTTCCGGTCGTAATTGTTGGGTTAGCAATCCGAAAGCACGTTTTAATAGGGGCAATTTATTGGGCATATCCATTGAGCCGGAAACATCCAGCAGAAAGACCAGATTACTGGCCGGGATCTGACTGCCGGGGATCTCCATGCCCTTTAGCCCGATGCGGAGGAGTTGATTTTCGGTATTCCAGGGGCACTGCACCATTTCGGTATGGACAGAAAAAGGAGAGCCGTCCTGCGGAGGCTGGTATTGATAATCAAAGTAGTTGATCATTTCTTCGATGCGTACCGAACCGGGAACCGGCCATTGGTTATCGCGCAGGAAGCGACGCACGTTGGCGTAAGAAGCCCGGTCGACGTCTACGGAAAAGGTGGATAGCGGATGGTTAATGACGGCCTGAAATTCATTTTCCTGAATGTGCGCATAGTCTTCCGTATTCCAGTTTTCCGGCTCCGCCGGAGGCATCCGCCGATCTTCGCGTAGTACCATTTCCTGAACTTCACCCGGCGGCGGTGGGGGTGGCGGTGGAGGTGCAGACTGGGGAGGCGCAATTTCCATGTCCATATTCATATCGTTGAATTCAGGTTCTTCCTCGGTAAGGATCTCATCATCGGGAACTTCCCGGATCACTGGGGGAGGTAAGTCGCGGGAAGCCTGCCGGTTAGCCATCTCGCCATGATAACAGCCACTGCCCGCCAGCAACAGGCACAGCAACAGCAGGGTGTTTAAGGGGTGCGTTTTCATATTATTGGATTTTGGTTGTAGAAATTTGGATGCGACTGTTTGTGGTCGTGGCGTATTGAGAAGCGGATATTTTTATATTTGAAGGTGAAAAGTTCTATTTCACCGGCAGCAGAAAACTTTAGACCACTTCATACCAAAATCATCCTCTTGGAACAGGAACTCCAACAGCTAAAAAATTTTCTATACCATCTTTATCCACTGGAAGAATACATCTGGCAGGATTATGCCCGGCACTGGCAGGCCGTAACCTATAGACGCAAGACCATCCTCACGGCGGCTGGTGAAACGGAAACTTATATTTACTTCGTGCTGGAAGGCATCCAACGTGCCTATTATCTCGGCCCGGACGGCAGGCAGGAAGCAACCGTCGTTTTCACTTATCCTCCATCTTTTAGCGGCGTTGCCGATTCTTTTCTTACGCAAACGCCTTCCAATTTTTATATGGAAACGCTAACAGCCAGCCGCTTGCTGCGCCTTTCCCGACAACGCTACGACGAACTCATCGAGCGACATCCTTCCCTGAAAGATTTTACTTTCCGTATGACGGCCGAGATCTTGCGAGGGGTATTGCTGCGGCAGGCGGAGATCCAGTCTTTTACAGCGGAAGAAAAATTCCGGGCATTTCTGACCCGTTCACCGCACATGCTGAATCTGGTGCCCCATAAATACCTGGCCTCCTACCTGAGTATTGATCCGAGTACGTTCAGCCGTTTGCTGGCTAGTATCAAATTGTAGCCTGGACTTACATGGTTTGTAAGGAATTGGCTCGCATAAAAATCTTGATCCAGCCCAACATTTTTCTTTTTTATCTCCTACATCTTTGTCCCAACAAAAAAAAATGAAATCACTATGGCTACCTTTTACAGCGAACAATTACTCGACCAACTGGCCGCAGATGTACGGCAGATCCTCTTACAAACCGAATCTTTAAAAACGTATTCTAGTGAGGTATTGAGACAACAACCGCAGGCCGGTTCCTGGTCGGTCACCGAAGTACTGGCCCATCTCAATTATTATGCCCGCTTTTACATCGATGCCATGGAAACGCAACTAAATGGCCATCAAACCCAGCCACAGGAAAAATTTCAACCCGGGTGGTTCGGTAATTATTTCACTAAAGTCATCGGCCCTTCTTCCGACGGACAAGTACGCAATAAAATGAGTTCACCTGCAGACTCCCGTCCCCTTTCCCCTGAATCACTCGATCCACAGGCAGAGTTGCAGGAGTTTATTGATCACCAACACCAGGTGCTTAATTTACTAAAGATCGCCCGCTCGGCCAATCTGGGCAAGATTCGCGTCCCCATCAGTTTGACACGCTTCATCCGGCTGAAGTTGGGCGACACTTTTCGCTTTGTCATTGCACACGAACAGCGGCATTTCCAACAAATTGCAAGAGTAGCCGATGTCGTTTGGGCTTGATCCTAGGATACTGTAATACTAAGTGGCTTTTTTTCGTCAGGAGACGATGTAAAAGTGTAAGACTCATCGGGTAGAAATATTCATTCGTCGAGAATATTCATGATTTTAGAATACCTTGTGTTGCATAATACTTGGTTTCAACTTATATTTGAGGCATGAAAACAGAACGTCTAGAAAAATCGAGTTCCCAGATGAGGCGGGGAGTCCTGGAGCTCTGTATTCTTTCCATCATTGCTGAAGGGGAGGTTTATCCTTCCGACATCATCACCAAACTGGAAGAATCGGAGCTGATCGTAGTAGAGGGCACCCTTTATCCTTTGCTGAGCCGGCTGAAAAACGCCGGTTTACTGGCCTATACCTGGCGGGAAGCCGGACAGGGCCCCCCGAGGAAATACTACACACTCACCTCGGAAGGCAAAGCATTTTTGCATGGTCTGCTTGATGCCTGGAATGAATTGGTGCAGGCCGTTTCACACACTACAAAAAATATTGTTTCGCAATGAATAAAGTATTGCAGATCAATCTGGGAGGGTATCCATTCACGATAGACGAAGACGCCTATAAAAAACTGGATACCTATATAAAAGAGATCCGGCAGCACTTTGCCGGGACGGAAGGATATGAAGAGATCACCACTGATATAGAAGCCAGGCTTGCTGAATTGTTTCAGGAACGCCTGACAAATCGCCCGATTGTTAGTTTAAAAGACGTGGAAGAAGTCATCACCCGCATGGGCCGTCCGGAGGAATTCGAGACGGATACCATGGGGGATGATGATCCCACGCAAAGCAAAAAAAACAAAAAGTCGTCCTATAAGACCGGTAAGCGCCTTTTCCGGAATACGGACGAGCAGATCATCGCCGGGGTATGCTCCGGTATTGCTGCCAACTTTGGGATTTCCGATCCGATCTGGGTACGGCTGGCCTTCGTGCTTATTGCTCTTTCAGGAGGCTTCGGTGTACCTATTTACCTGATCCTCTGGGCTATTGTACCGAAAGCCGGTTCGGCCAGTGACCGACTTGCTATGCGGGGCGAGCCGATCAATGTATCCAATATCAGCAGGATCGTAAAAGAAGAATTCGAGCATATTTCTAAAAAGGTGTCCGAATTCAGCGAAGAAATGAGCGATAAGGGCAAGAAGCAGAAGTTTGCGAAGGATCTCGAGACCAAAATTGATTTCCGGGTGCACCAGGCAGTTGACGGCCTGGGAGATTTTCTGGGAAAAGTTGCCAAAGCACTCAGTAATATCTGGAAACCCATTCTTTTTATTATTGCCATCATTCTCATTCTGTTGATGCTGGCGGCCTGGATC
>JAGQXH010000541.1 GCA_020436695.1 Lewinella sp.
TTGGTGTCGCTGACGAAAGCATCCAGGATCAATCATGCAAATCATCATGGGCGTGTCTCCCTCAGGAATACCGCAAGTGTTCCGGCCGTCAGATCCTGCCATTGGCAAGGGGCCGTTCGTCAGCGCCTGCCCCATACACCAAGTGTCGGGGAGTAAAACGAGCGGCCGTCAATCGTGAAAATCATGCGAATCAAAGAAGTCACCACCTATCTCGAACACATTGCGCCGCCGGTATACCAGGAGAGTTATGATAATGCCGGACTGATCACCGGCTCACCGGATACAGAAGTGATGGGCGTTTTGGTGTGTCTGGATGCCACCGAAGCCGTCATGGACGAAGCCATCGAGCAGGGCTGCAATCTGATCGTGGCACATCACCCTATTGTTTTCCGGGGGCTGAAAAAGATCACCGGACGCACCTATGTGGAGCGGGTGATCATCAAAGCCATCAAGTACGACCTGGCTATTTTCGCCATTCATACCAATCTGGACAATGTATTTCATCAAGGAGTAAACAGTCGTATTGCCGAAAAACTGGGACTGATTCATACCCGCATTCTGGCCCCCAAACAGGTAAACAAGAAACTCCAGATCTTCACACCGGCCAGTCTGGTTGCTCCACTTCAGGAGGCCCTTACCGATATAGGGGTTCAGCGGGTAGAAGGGATAAAAGAGGCCAATTATATGAACCAGCCGGGCAGATCGGGTATGATCAACGGCGAAATGCGGGTAAAGCTGGAGGTGTCCTATCCGGAAGCCGTCCAGAGTGCCGTATTAGGGGCCGTAAGACGGTTTCAAAATGAAGCCAGGATTGATTATGATCTTTTTCCCCTGGAGACTGTCACCCCGGAGGTAGGTTCCGGTATGATCGGTGAGTTGCCCAAACCCATGGAGGCCGAAGCTTTCCTGCTGATGTTAAAACAACAGATGCAGGCTGACTGCGTACGCCATACCGCAGTATTGGACCGTCCCATTGAGAAAGTGGCTGTTTGTGGAGGGGCCGGCGGCTTTCTCCTGAGCGCGGCCATAGCGCAGGGAGCCCAGATCTTTGTGACAGCTGATTATAAGTACCATGAGTTTTTCGATGCCGATGGAAAGATCATCATCGCCGATATCGGACACTATGAAAGTGAGCAATTTACGATACAATTATTGTTTGACATTATATCCCGGAAATTTAGTAATTTTGCGGTCCATTGTACAAAAGTGAGGACCAATCCGGTTTTTTATTTAACATAACAACCCTGAAAATAATGGCAGAATTAACGGTTGCGGAGAAGTTAAAGAACATGTTCGAGCTTCAGCTGATCGACTCACAGATCGACGAGATCCAGATCCTGAAGGGAGAACTTCCTATAGAAGTGAGTGACCTAGAGGATGACATCGCCGGCCTGGAAACACGGATCAAACGCCTGGAAAATCAGGTTAGCGATCTGGAAGATGAAGTTTCAAAGCACATGGCCAACATCAATGAAGCCAACGCTTTGATCGAGCGCTACGAGAAGCAAATGGATAATGTGAAGAACAACCGCGAATACGACGCTCTGAGTAAAGAGATCGAAATGCAGCGGCTGGAGATCCAGTTGTCCAACAAGAAAATAAAAACTACCCGTGAGGAGGTCATGAAAAAAGATGAGACGCTGAAAGCTACCCAGGATCGTCTGGCAGCCAAGCAAGCTGATCTGAAGACGAAAAAGGTAGAGCTGGAGCAGATCATTGAGAAAACGGATAAGGATGAAAAGAAACTCTCCGCTCTTTCCAACGAAGCTCGGGAAAAAGTGGAAGAACGACTGATCCGGGCTTATGACAAGATCCGGACCTCTTACCGCAACGGGCTGGCGGTAGTAACGGTTGAGCGCGATGCCTGCGGCGGTTGTTTCAACCAGATCCCACCGCAAATGCAGTTGGAGATCGCCCAGCGCAAGAAGATCATTGCCTGCGAACACTGCGGCCGCATTCTGGTGGACGATTTGCTGGTAGACGAAGTAAAAGATAAGGTAGAAGGCGTAACCATAGCTGATTAAGCATAGTTTCAGCCTTTCAATATCTCATAAAAAAACCTCAGGCCCGAACAATCATCGGCCTGAGGTTTTTGTTTTATAGAGAAGTAATTTTAATCCCATGAACATACTAAGAGTCTGCTTTTTAATCCTTTTCTGTCAATCCACACTGCTCGCCGCCCCCTATTTCAGGTATACCCCTCTCGCCCGTTCTGCTTACGAAAAAGTGATCTATTTGCGCTTTGGGGAAGCGTATATCGATCTGGCCAAGCTCAAACTGGAAGAACCGGATAATCTCATCGTTCATCACATCGAAGACTATATCGATTTTTTTCGTCTGTACATCAGTGAAGACAAAGAGGAATACGAACAGCTAAAGGCCAATAAAGACCGAAGATTGAATGCCATTGAAGCCGGTGATGAAAATTCTCCATACTATCTCTTTCTCCAGGCCGAGATACGCCTGCATTGGGCGCTGACCCGGCTTCGCTTTGAAGAATACCTACCGGCCTTCACCGAAGTGAACAAGGCCAATAAGCTACTGGAAAAAAATCAGGAGCTTTTTCCTGACTTTATGCCCAACCTGAAGAACCTGGCTATTTTACACGCCATGGTCGGCACCATACCCGACGGCTACCAGTGGAGTGTACGCCTGTTGAGCAGCCTGAAGGGTACCATTGAACAGGGACAAAAAGAAATGGAACAGGTACTAAAATTCAGTAAGAACAATGACTTCATTTTTGCGAAAGAAGTTCAGGCCATGTATGCCTATCTACTGTTGCACCTGTCAAACCAGCCGGAAAAAGCCTGGCAGTTCATTCGCAGTTCCGACCTGGAACCCGGCAAAAGCCCATTACACGCATTTGTGGTAGCCAACATTGCCATGCGGACCAACCATAACGACGAAGCCATCAACCTATTGAAAGCTGCGCCGCAGGATGGCATCTATCACAGTATGCCTTTTTTGGAGTTTATGCTGGGCTTGGCCAAACTACGCCGGCTGGACCGCGATGCCGGACCGCATTTTCAAAATTACCTGGACAAATTTCACGGTCTGCATTACATCAAAGAGGCTTATCAAAAACTTGCATGGCAGGCCCTCATCAACGGCGATCCGTCAGAATATCGTCGTTATATGGTGAAGGTGCGAGAGAAAGGGACCAATACCGGCGGCGGTGACAAAAATGCCGAAACGGAAGCAAACGAGGCCCGTACGCCACACGTAGAATTGTTACGCGCCCGACTCTTATTCGACGGTGGATACGCCCAAAAAGCTTACGACCATATTGCGCCCTTAAAACTGGATCAGTCCAAAGACGATTATCTGCGCCTTGAATACGCCTACCGTATGGGACGCATCTTACAGGAGCTCGACCGGAAACCGGAAGCATTGGTGTTCTTCCATAAAACGATTGAAGAGGGAGAGTTCCTTCCTTACTTTTTTGCCTGTAATGCCGCTTTGCAATGCGGTTTGATCTATGAAGAGAACAATGATCAGAAACTGGCCAAACAGTATTTCCGCAAATGCCTCCTCCTGAATCCCGAGGAATACGCCACCGGCCTGCATCAGAAAGCCAAGGCCGGCATCGGACGCCTTAAACGTTAATAAAATACCAACGACCAACCTTTTCTTGGATCAGCCGGCTCTTTAGTAAAATTCAAAGGGTAAGGCCTTCCCGTTTTTCCAACACTCTATGATGTTAAACAGATCGCTGGTATCCGCCGGAGCGTTTAGCCCCGGTCCGGTATGCCTTGATCTTATTACATCGAAAAAATGCTCCTCATGAAAAAAGGTCTTTACTTACTCATCGCGTTATCTTTCTTTATTCAATTCGATCTACGGGCCCAGTCGGGGCTCCTGAGTCCTAATTTTAGCGGAAGCCTCCTGAGTGGAGATCCCGGCAATGCTCAATTTCGGGGGGATTACAGTTTTATGACCTCCGACCGGTGGATGCTGGGCCTGGGCACTAAGGCAGATATAATAACCGGCCTCCGTGTTTCATCGGATACCCGCAGTAGCAGTTATATAGCCACTATGGGGCCACTGGCACGCTATTATTTTTCGCCCTCAGGTGCCAGACTACGTTGGTTTGGGCAGGGTCAAGCCGGCTTGGGTAACGCCCGGATCTTTAGGCAAAGTGCCGCGAACGAATATATTCCCGACAATCATTTTGCTTACTCCCTGAATCTGGGTACGGGTTTTTCCTGGAAGGTGAACCCGGGACTCGTTCTCGAAAGCACCTTAAATTACGGCTACGATAAGATCGCTGATTTTGCCGCTTCACAAAGTCTTACACTTGATGTAGGCCTGCGTTCTTTTTTCTCCGGAAAGACTGAACAGGGTAATCCGGAACCGGATCAAAAATGGCTCCTGAACGGAAATTTACAGCTGGGAAGAAATCTTGCCCGACATTATCCCAATAACATCAATCTGAACGTGGAAGGCCTGCGTTTTCTATCGCCTCATTTGGCATTGGGCGGCCGGCTGAATTACCGGCAGCAAACTTTCAACAACTCATTCGATAGTAACAGCTCCGTTCTGGAAACCGCCGCACAGGGACGGTATTACTTAAATCCAAAACAGAAGCTCAAACTCTTTATGCTTGGAGAAGTGGGAATAAAGAACGATTTTTCGAATAACGATCTGCAACTGACTGCACGAGCCGGATTGGGTATTAACTACTACCTGACGGATCGCATGGCACTGGAATTCACCGCCGGTCCTTCCTGGAACAGTGGACAGTCAGGCCGGGTTCTATGGGCAAACATTGGGATTAAATACCTGATCGGAAAATAGAAAACATGAAATACGGCTTATCACTGGCCCTGCTTTTGGTAATTGTACTCATCTTTACCGGTCGGCAACTATTGCTCAGACATCAAACAGCAGACCGTATGGAAGTCACTTCAAATGAAAGCAGCCGATTGCACGTTACTCCCATGTTGCTAGAGCGGTTATCAAAGCAGGGCATTTCTGATCAGAATGTACATGTATATCTTCGTGCATTTAAGGCGGAAGGAGAACTGGAGGTATGGATAAAAACTCCGGAAGCGGCAGCCTGGACGTTATTCAAAACTTATCCTTTTTGTAAGAATAGCGGCACACTGGGACCAAAACGAAAAGAAGGAGACCTTCAGATCCCGGAAGGGATCTACCACATTGATCGTTTTAATCCGAAAAGTAAATTCCATCTGTCGCTGGGCCTGAATTACCCCAACGCGTCCGACCGGATATTGGGAAACCCGGAAGCGCCGGGCAGTGATATTTTTATTCATGGAGGTTGTGTAACGGTAGGGTGTATTCCTATCACTGACGCAGGGATTGAGGAAGTGTATGTATTGGCGGAATGGGCAAAGGAAAGCGGGCAAAACGATATTCCCGTTCACCTTTTCCCATTCCGTTTTACAATAGCCAATTGGGAGCGTTACGGCACCAAATTTCCACAGTCCGTGCCTTTTTGGCAGCAGTTAGAAGCTATATATCATGCCTTTGAAGTGGATCGAACCGTTCCCGAGGTAATTATTACGGAAAGCGGACACTACCAGATCAGACATAGCATGTCCTGAATAAAGTGAGAACAACGATCTTTAGCTTATAACCCAAAGTCCACTTCTCGTTCCTCATTCCTAATCCCACTACCAGCCATCACCGTCCAGCATATCGCCAAGTCCACCCAAAATACTGCCCTCTCCTTTGTTTTTACCCCCGTAGCGACGGGAAGCTGCCACAATGCGGTCTGACAGGCGACTGAACGGCAGCGTCTGTATCCATACTTTGCCCGGGCCCTCCAGACGGGCATAGAACAAGCCTTCTCCACCAAAGATCATGTTCCGTACGCCCTTGATCATTTCAATGTCGTAATTGACATAGCGGGTAAAAGCCACCAAACAGCCCGTATCCACACGCATCACTTCTCCGATCTGCAATTCTCTCTCCACCACATGGCCACCGGCGTGTACAAAAGCCATACCGTCTCCTTCCAGTTTCTGCATAATGAATCCCTCTCCGCCGAAGA